>NZ_JBEXID010000073.1:0-33618 GCF_040608395.1 Streptomyces sp. NPDC005181 | reverse complement strand
GGCCCTCGTCGAGAGCGACGCGCACGCCGAGTCGCCGAGGATCCACTGGACCTGCTCGGCGGAACTGGTCTCGTACACCGGGGCGGTCACCGTCCCGGAGGGCCTCCGCGGCCGCCTGCCCGCAGACGCGCGCCGCGCCGTGGGTGTCGATGCGGGCGGCGCCGCCCGGGCCGGGGTGCGGGACGCCGAGTTCCACCGTGATCGCGTCGGGTCGGCGGGCGAGCAGCACACGCAGCCAGTCCTGCACGGCCGGCCGGCGGTGGGCGTCGCGGACAGCGAGGACAAGCGGTCGGCCGGCGGCCTCGGCGAGGATCCGGTCGGCATGCGCCGGGTCGAACGGGGCGAGGGCGGGCAGGGTGGTGCGGACGGTCCCGGGCATCAGCGCGGTGAGCGCGGGACCGAGACCCCACGGCACTGCATCGCCCTGGACCACGGTGCCGGGGACGCCGAACTCCACCAGGAGGGCGGGGAACCGCAGCGGCAGCGCGGCCGGGTCCTCGGCGGTGGCGCGCAGCGCCCGGCGGGCGGCGGCCAGACCGAGCGCCCGGTCCGGTACCGGAGCGGGAACGGTCCCGGCCAGGGCCCGTTGCCAGGCGGCGAACCCGGCGGTACGGGCCGCGGCCTCGGCGAGGCGCTCCTCGCTGAGTTCGCCGCGGGTCACGGCGTCGGCGACGGCGGCGCGCAGGCCGGCGAACTCGGTGTCACCGGATCCGTCCCCGAGGCAGACGAGGTCCACCCCGGCGGCCAGCGCGCGGACGGTCGCGCCGGCCAGTCCGTAGCGGGCGCGGACGGCCTGCATTTCGACGGCGTCGCTGACGACGAGCCCGTCGAACCCCAGATCCTCGCGCAGCAGTTGGGTGATCACACGGGGGCTGACGGTGGCGGGGCGGTCCGCGTCGTAGGCGGGGATGAGCAGGTGGGCGGTCATCACCGCGCGGGCTCCGGCGGCGAGGGCGGCGCGGAACGGCGGGAGGGCCAGTTCCGTAATGCGGTCCACGTCCATCGTGACGGTGGGCAGGTCGAGGTGGGAGTCGGTGTCGGTGTCGCCGTGGCCGGGGAAGTGCTTGGCGCAGGCGGCGACCCCCGCGTCGTGCAGCCCGCGCACCCAGGCGGCGGTGTGCCGGGCGACCAGCGCGGGGTCGGCGCCGAAGGAGCGGACGCCGATGACCGGGTTGTCGGGGTTGGAGTTGACGTCGGCGTCGGGGGCGTAGTCGAGGCCGATGCCGACGGCGCGCAGTTCGCCGCCGATGGAGTGGGCGACGGCGGCGGTGAGCTCGGGATCGTCGACGGTGCCGAGGGCGAGGTTGCCCGGATAGGAGGAGCCGGTGGCGGTCTCCAGCCGGGTGATGTCGCCGCCCTCCTCGTCGACGGCGATCAGTACGTCGGGATTCTCGGCGCGCAGCGCGGCGGTGAGCGCGGCGGTCTGCACGGTGTCCTGGATGTTGCGGCCGAAGAGGAGGACCGAGCCCAGTCCGCCGGCCAGCCGGCGGCGGATCCAGTCGGGGGCGGTGGTGCCCCGGAAGCCCGGCTGCAGCACCTGGTCGGCGAGAGCGAGGAGTTCACCGTCGGCGCGGGTGGGGCGGGTGGCGGGGGTGGTCGGCATGGTGGGTCCTCTCGGGCCGGGCGGGCGGGGTGCTCGGGGGTCGCGGGCGGTCGGGGCCGCCGGGAGGCCGGAGGTCAGACGTCCTTGCTGTACGTCCAGAAGACCCGGCCGAGCTGCGCGTCCACGGCGCGGGCATAGAAGTGGATGGGGGCGGTCCAGCCGATCTCCGCCGCGTCGAGTCCGGAGGCGCGCTGGTCGGCGAGGCAGCGGCGGAGCAGCACCGTGCCGACGCCGAGGCCGCGTTCCGAGGATTCGGTGCCCATCGGGCCGAACCAGGAGCGGCGGTTGACGCCGTGGCAGGCGAAGCCGACGTAGACCGGACCGTCGGCACCGTCGCGGACGGCGACATGGCCGCGCGGCGGGTCGTAGGCCAGGGCGCGAGCTGCTTCACCGTCCCAGGAGCCGCCCCACTGGTTCATCCATGCGAGGAACGGCTTCTGGTCCGCGGGTGTGAGGCGACGGACCTGCACCCCGGCAGCGGCCAGGCGCGCCTCGTCCTCGGCGGTGCCGAGCGGGGCGGTGCGCAGGTCGACGCTCAGGTTGAGGCCCTCGGGGCCCCGGGTGTAGCCACTGGATTCGGCCAGGCAGACGGCGCGGGTGTAGCGGATGTCGATGCCGGGCCAGGCGTAGTAGGGGGGCCTGCCGCGGACCATCAGCCGGCCGGCCCCGGCGGCGGTGAGGAGTTCCTCCACGCGGCTGAGCAGGGCGCGGCCGATGCCGCGGCTCTGCACCCCGGGGCGTACGGCGATGAGGTCGATGTGGCCCGTGGCGGGGGCGCTCGCGGTGGCGGGGCGGAGTGCCGCGAGGGCGACGCCGACCGGCTTTCCGTCGGCCTCGGCGAGGATCCGCAGCTGCGGGTGGTCCGCGGCCTGCGCCCACAGCAGATCGAACACGTCCGCGGCGTCGCTGTCGTGAACAAGGGCCGCGCGGGCGAGGGTTCGCAGGGCGGGCAGGTCGTGCTCGGTCGCGGTGCGTGCCGCGGGAAGGTTCGTCATGCCTGCTCACCTCGGGTTGGCTCCGGGGACACCGGATTGTAAGTGAATGACATTGCGGCTCGGTATTGCGGTGGAAATTTACCAGCGGGATGATCGGGCTGTCAGCCCCCGTACCCGACCGGAAAGCAGGCCGTGATGACCGTCCGCGAAGATCCCGCAAGTTTCCCCGATCCAGCAGACCTCGTCAGGAACGCGGTGGAGCAGGGTGTCGTGCCCGGAGCCGTGCTGATCACCGGTCGCGGTGCGCACGGTCCCGTCCGTACCGCCGCGTTCGGCACCACCGCCGACGGTCCGTCGGGGCGCCCGGTTGCCGCGGACACGGTCTTCGACCTGGCTTCCCTCACCAAGGTGGTGGCCACCACGCCCGCCGTGCTGCGGCTTGCCGACACCGGGGCGCTGCGACTGGACGACCCGGTGCGCCGCCATCTGCCGGGCTTCGCCGGGGCCGGCAAGAGCGAAGTGACGATCCGTCATCTCCTGTCGCACTCCTCCGGACTTCCTCCGCACCGGGACTACTGGCAGCTTCCCGGCGGCCCCGCCGACCGGCTCGCCGCCGTTCTCGCGGAACCCCTCGACCACCCGCCCGGCACCGTCGTCAGCTACTCCGACCTGGGGTTCATCCTGCTCGGTGAAATCGTTGCCACGGCGGCCGGACAGCCGCTCGACGCCGCCGTACGGGAGCTGGTGCTCGACCCGCTGGGCCTGACCGCCACCCGCTACCTGCCGCCCGCCGACTGGCGGGAGGTCACCGCTGCGACCGAGGCGCCGCCCGGCGGTGAGCCCAAGTGCGGCGTGGTGCACGACGAGAACGCCGAGAGCCTGGGCGGCGTGGCCGGGCACGCCGGGCTGTTCGGCACTGCGCCGGACCTCGCGCGCTACCTTCGTGCCTGCTGGCTGACCGACGAGTCGCCGCTGTCGGCCCGCACCCGCTCCGACGCGCTCAGTCTGCAGACCGCGGGGCTGGACGGCGCGCGGGGGCTGGGCTGGACGCTGCCCGGCGACGCCTGGGACCACATGTCCCCGCACTGGCCCGCGACCGGCGCCGGGCACACCGGCTTCACCGGCACCAGCCTGGCGCTCGACCCGGTCAGCGGGATCTGGGTGGTGCTGCTGACCAACGCCGTGCACTACGGACGCGGGGCGCGGGCAAAGGAGTTGCGACGTGCTGTGCACGCTGCCGTGGCGGCCCGCACCGAGCCCGTGCGCGGCTGAGCGCCGGGTGGCGCATCAAGGCCCCGAATCGTACATATCCCGGATACTCAGCGACGCGTACCCCAACGAACCCGTAGGATTCCCACATGGCTGCCCCACGTGACCGACAGCGCGGAGGCGGCGACGCCTCCCGGCGCTCCGCAGCACCCACCGCAGAGCGCGCGACGCCGCCACAGACGGTGCTGGTGCAGATCCGGGCCCTGCTGCCTTCTCTGCCACCTTCGGAGCGGCGGGTCGCCGAAGCCGCGATCGCCGATCCGGTCGGGGTCGCCGGGAAGACCATCAGCGAACTCGCCACGGAATGCAGCACCTCCGAGACCACCGTTGTCCGGTTCTGCCGGGCCGTGGGCCTCAAGGGCTACCCCGACCTGCGGATCAAGCTGGCCTCGGCGGCCGGCAGCGAGGACAGCGGCCCCGCCTGGTCCAGCGCCGGCAGCGACATCGGGCCCGGCGACTCGCTCGCCGACGTGGTCGGCAAACTGGGCTTCGCGGACGCCCACGCGGTCGAGGACACCATTGCCCAGCTCGACCTCAACGTCCTGCAGCGGGCGATCGACGAAGTGGTCGGGGCGAGTGCGGTGGATCTGTACGGCGTCGGCGCGAGCGCGCTGATCGCTCTCGACTTCCAGCAGAAGCTGCACCGCATCGGGCGCCGGGCGTCCGCGTGGCCGGACCCCGACGGCGCGCTCACCTCCGCGGCGCTGCTCGGCCGGGGGGACCTGGCGATCGGCATCTCGCACACCGGGGCCACCACCGACACCGTGGCCGCGCTGGGCGAGGCCTGGGACAACGGCGCCACCACCATCGCCATCACCAACTTCCCGCGGTCGCCGATCGCCGAGGTGGCCGACCATGTGCTGACCACCGCGGTGCGCGAGACGACCTTCAGGTCCGGCGCGATGTCCAGCCGGATCGCCGCCCTGACGCTGGTGGACTGCCTGTTCGTCGGTGTGGCCCAGCGCAACTACAGCCGCACGACACGCGCCCTGGAGCGCACGTACACGGCGGTGCACCGGCGCCGCGGCCCGGAGTGACCGCTCCCCGGTGACGAGGACGCCCCGCGACCCGCTCGGGTCGCGGGGCGTCCTCGCTCGTACTCAGCCGACGGTGCGCAGGGCCGCGCGCACGCTCCCGCCACCGGCCTCCAGCGCCTTGCGTGCCTGCTCGGGGGAGCACTCGGCGAGCAGGCCGACCAGGGCAGTCTTCAGCTCCCCTCCCGAAGCCGAGAGGGCGGCTCCGCAGCGGTCCTCGTCCAGTCCGGTGGCTTCCACCAGGATGTTGAGGACCCGGCCGCGCAACTTGTCGTTGGTGGCGGCCACATCGACCATCAGATTCGAGTACGTACGGCCCTGCGCCACCATCACTGCTGTGGACAGGTTGTTGAGCAGCAGTTTGTGGGCGGTGGCTGCCTTCAGGCGGGTGGAGCCCGCAATCGCCTCCGGGCCGGTGTCCACACCCAGGTGGATGTCCACCTGACCGGCCAGTTCGGCCGCGGGGTTGGCGCTGACCAGCGCGGTGAAGGCGCCCGCCGCCCGAGCCGCGCGCAGGGCGCCGCCGACGTAGGGAGTGCGGCCGCTGGCGGCAATGCCGACCGCGACGTCCCCCGGACCCACCTCGGCTGCATCGGCCGCCCCGGCGGGCTCCTGGTCCTCGAGGCCCTCCACCGGTTCGACCAGCGCGCGCAGACCGCCGGCGTGGTGGGCGACCACGATGCCGGGCGCGAGGCCGAAGGTGGGGATCAGTTCGGCGGCGTCCATCACCGCGAGCCGGCCCGAGGTGCCCGCGCCGAAGTAGTGCAGCCGGCCGCCCGCCCGGATCCGGCGCGCTGTCTCGTCCACCAGCCGGGCCAGGTCGGGCAGTACGTCGGCGACCGCCTCGGCCGGGATCCGGTCCTCGGCGTTGAGCAGGCGCAGCATCTCCAGGGTGGGGACGTCGTCGATGTCGCGGGTGCGGGGGTTGCGGCGTTCGGTGGG
Organism: Streptomyces sp. NPDC005181; assembly: GCF_040608395.1. NCBI lineage: Bacteria > Bacillati > Actinomycetota > Actinomycetes > Kitasatosporales > Streptomycetaceae > Streptomyces > Streptomyces sp. NPDC005181. Next base: position 27,835 of record NZ_JBEXID010000073.1, on the reverse strand, counting down.
GGCGTCGATTCGTACCGGAAGCTGCGGGTGCATCGCGGTTTCCTCTCGGTCGGAGGCCAGGGGGAGACAAGCGCCCGTAACTTTGCCACATGGATTGATAGTTGAACGTAAGTTTCCGCCCGCGCTGTCGCTGTCCCGCTAGGCGGCCGCGATTCGAGGCCATCGCGGCGACTTGCGTACGGCGGTAAATTACGAACTGGATTCAGCCAACGCAACTCATTGACATACTCGTGGCGCCGCTCCTACGGTCTGCACACCCCCCAGACCTTGTCCCACCACTCCACTACCGCCTGCCGATCGGAGACCACGCGCTATGGTCCGGTTCAAGCACTTTGTCGCAGCGTCCGCCGCACTCGCGACCCTCGGTACCCTCGCCGCGTGCGCACCCGATTCCGGTGCGAAGAACGGCGCCAACGGCGGTGGCGTTTTCACCACGGTCGACGCGAACAACCCGATCACCCCGGGCGCGCCGATGAACCCGTACAGCCCGAACGGGAACACGTTCCTCAGCTACAACTCGATGCGCCTCGGGTTCGAGAAGAAGAACCCGATGGATGCGAACGACGCCTTTCCGGGCCTCGCCAAGAGCTGGGAGGTCAAGGGCGACACGCTGGTCGCGCACATGCAGCCCGACGCCAAGTGGTCCGATGGCAAGCCGGTCACCGTCGAGGACATCAAGATGTCCATGGCCATCGCGCTCACCCAGGGCACTGCCTCGGTCGGCTCGGGCCAGCTCAGTGAGGGCCTCAACGTCGCCTCCGTGACCTCCGTCGGCAAGCACGACATCGAGTTCAAGCAGGCCGCCGGGACCAACAACGCGAACTTCGCGAAGCAGATCCTGGGCCAGTCCATCGTCCCCAAGTCGGTCTACAGCCACCTGGTGCCGGCCGACATCTGGGACACCATCGCCGCCAGCCAGCAGGTGGACGCGGCCCAGGCGACCGCCGCCCAGGCCGCCGTCGACAAGCTGAACGAGACCGGCAAGGCCATCGCGGCTTTCGCGCCGAAGAAGGACGTCTCGGCCGGCCCGTTCGTGGTCAAGCGCGTCAACCCCGGCTCGGCCATCCTCGTCCGCAACAAGTACTTCTACGACCTCGACAAGATCGCTCCGAGCCAGGTGGTCATCCGCCACTACTCCGGCAACGAGCAGATCTGGGGCTTCATGAAGAACGGTGACCTGGACGCCGCGCCCTTCACCGCCATCCCCACGAACGTCCTGAACCAGATCCTGGCCAAGGGCTACAAGCGCGCCGACGGCACCTCCTACGTCAACGCCTCCATCGCCTTCAACCAGAGCAAGGCACCGTACGACAAGAAGGAGGTGCGCCAGGCCCTGGCGTACATCCTGGACCGCGAAGCCATCACCAAGGTGGGCCAGCCGGTCGGCGGCATGGCCTCCACCGCCCCCGCCGGCATGATCCGCAAGTCGACCGAGCAGTGGCTGGGCGCCGACGCGGTCGGCAAGCTCAACCCGTATGCCCACGACGAGGCGAAGGCCACCGAGCTGCTGAAGGGCGCAGGCCTGAAGCAGAAGGACGGCAAGTGGTACCTGGCGAACGGCAAGCAGTGGAAGATCACGCTGCAGACCGTCAACGGCTTCAGTGACTGGATCGCCGCCTCCACCGTCGTCGCCAACGAGCTCACCGCCTTCGGCATCGAGACCAAGCCGGCCCTCTCCGCCGACTTCGGCGCCTACCAGACGGACATGGCCGCCGAGAAGTTCGACGTCGGCTGGTGGCTGACCGCCGTCGGCGCCGACCCGCGCCAGAACTTCCAGCGCCTGTACGGCGAGAGCGACGGTTTCGTCGCCAACGGCAACAAGGTCACCCACACCGAGAAGAAGGGTGACGGCAACTGGATGCACGGCGACGAGACCTTCACGGTCGACGGGCAGTCCATCAACCCGGGTCAGCTCACGGCCAGTCTCGCCGGCCTCGACACCGAGGCCAAGAAGCCGGTCATCACGCAGCTGGTCAAGGCCACCAACCAGGAAGTTCCCGTCATCCCGATGTGGGACTACACCAACGTGAAGTTCACCTACGACAAGAACTTCACCAACTGGCCGAAGAACGGGCAGGACGAGATCCTCGCCAACCAGCCCGGCGTGTGGATGATGCAGGGCTACATCCAGGCCAAGTGATCGAGGCCGGGTAACCGCACCGAGCAACTACCGCACGGCGCACCACCGCGGGGCGGCAGCCGCACCAGGCCGTCGCCCCGCTCGCGCGCTGTTCTACAACAACCCCCTACAACAAGGAAGGAGATGCAGGAACGTGAAGGGACTGGCGCGCACCATCTCGATCCGACTGGCCGGCGGCGCGGTCATGGTCTGGATCGTAGCCACGTTTACGTTCTTCCTCGTCCACGCCCTGCCCGGCAAACCGGGCGACGTGGCGTACGAGAAGTACGTCGCCATGGGAATGAACTCCCAGGAGGCCAAGGCCAAGGCCTCGATCATTTACGGGTACACCTCGCAGGACCCGCTGTTCACGCAGTACACGCACTACATCAGCGACCTGCTCCACGGTCACCTCGGGATCTCGATCTCCTACAGCGGAGTGCCGGTCGCAGATGTCATCGGCGACGCCCTGCCGTGGACCATCATCCCCATCCTGAGCGGCCTGCTGATCAGCTTCTGCATCGGTGTCAGCAGTGGTGTGGTCGCGGCGGTGAAGCGGTCATCCCGTCTCGGCAGCGGGCTGAGCCTGGCCGCCTCGATGATCGCCGGCATCCCGTCGTTCGTGATCGCGATCCTGCTCATCACCGTCTTCTACACCAACCTGGGGGCCTTGCCGTACGGCGGCACCGTCTCCGAGACGCTCCTGGTGGACCCCGGATGGAACGTCGAGTACGTGTCGTCGGTCGCGTACCACGCGATCCTCCCGGTCGCCACGTACGTCCTCATCTCCTACGGCGGCTGGATGCTCAGCATGCGCTCCAGCGTGGTCTCCGTCCTCGGTGACGACTTCATCCTCGCTTCCGAGCTGCGGGGCATCACCGCCGGCACGCGGATGCGCTACATCGGCCGCAACGCGATCCTGCCGCTGTTCACCACCCTCGCCCTCTCGTTCGGCACGTTGTTCGGCGGAGCGATCCTGATCGAGGCCACCTTCAACTACCCCGGCGTCGGGCAGCTGCTGCTGAACAGCATCGGCAAGCGCGACTACCCCCTGATGACCGGTGCCTTCCTGCTGATCACCACCGCGGTGGTGCTTGCGAACATCGTCGCGGACCTCCTCTACTCCGTGATCGACCCCCGAGTGAGGCGCTGACCATGACCACCGCGACGCTCACCAAGCCGCCCCGTCCGGCTGATGCCCCCTCGGCGAGGCGTTCCCGCTGGACCGGCATCTGGCGTGTCCTCACGCGAAAGCCCGGCCGGATCATCGGGCTGTCCATCCTGGTGTTCTTCGTCCTGATGGGCACCTTCGGCCCGATGCTCTATGGCGACCAGCTCGCCATCGACCCGGACGCGATCTACCAGCCGCCGAGCGCAGAGCACTGGCTCGGAACCGATTTCGCCGGTTCTGACGTGCTCCAGTCCACTGTCGTCGGCAGCCGCTATGTACTGCTCACCTGCTCCCTCGCCGCCCTGTTCGCCTCGACGATCGGAACTGCCGTCGGGCTCCTGGCCGGCTTCCACCGCGGCATGTCCGACTCCGCGCTGATGCGCGTCACCGACTTCGTGCTCACGGTCCCCGGCCTGCCGCTGCTCGTCGTGCTTACCACCATGTGGAAGTTCGACAGCCCGCTGGAGATGGGCTGCGTGCTCGGCGTCGTCGGCTGGGGCGGCATCGCCCGCGCCGTCCGCTCCCAGGTGCTGAGCCTGCGCGAGCGCGGCTTCCTGGAGGCCGCACGCGGCCTCGGGCTGCCCAGCCGACACATCATCGTGCGCGAGCTCCTGCCGAACATCGCCCCGTACGTGGCGATGCACCTGCTCCTGTCGGTCATCGGCTTCGTCGAAGCCCAGGTCGGGCTGTTCTTCCTCGGCATCGTGCCGTTCACCAGCACCAACTGGGGCGTGATGATCAACCAGGCGGTGTTCTCCGGAGGCGCGCTGCAGAGCCCCGAGGCAATTTTCTACCTGCTGGCCCCGCTCACCTGCATCCTGCTCCTGATCATGGGCGTGGTGTTGTTCCTGGACGCGATCGACGAGCTCTTCAACCCGCGACTGAGGGAGCGCTGATGACCACGACGACGAAGAAGGCCGCGCCCAAGGCCAGGGAGGCCGAGGTCCGCGTACGCGACCTCAGTGTCCACTACCGCATCAACGGTACGGAGTACCCGGCTGTCGCGAACGCTTCCCTCGACCTGCGCCGCGGTGAAATCACCGGCCTGGTGGGGGAGTCCGGCTCAGGCAAGTCGACCCTGGCCCTGTCCCTGATGAACGCCGTGCCCGAGCCGGGCCGGATCGCAGGCGGCGCCATCCACGTCGACGGCATCGGTGACGTGACGACGCTCAGCGCCAAGGCGATGCGGGCGGTACGGGGCTCGGCGCTCGGCTACGTCTTCCAGGCGTCGCAGAACTCCATGAACCCGCTGAAGACCATCGGCAAGCAGATCCTGGACCTGGGCCGCTCGCACGACGTCGAGGACCTCCCGGGCCTGCTCTCCCGCGCCAAGCAGCTCGCCGAGCGGATGGGCCTGGACGGCAACCGCGTTCTGGACTCCTATCAGCACGAGCTGTCCGGCGGCATGCGCCAGCGCCTGGGCATCGTCTTCGCTCTCGTTCTGAACGCCAAGGTCCTCATCCTGGACGAGCCGACCACGGCTCTGGACGTACTGTCCCAGTCTGCGGTGCTGAAGATCATCCGCCAGGTGCACGAGGAGAACAACCTCAGCACCCTCATCGTCACCCACGACATGGGCGTGGTCTCAGAGCTCGCCGACAACCTGGCCGTGATGTACGGCGGCCGGATCGTCGAGCACGGCCCGACGCTGGATCTCCTCCGCAACCCCACCCACCCCTACACCAAGGCTCTGATCGGCGCCACGGCACGCATCGTCGGCGACCCGGCCGCAGCCCGCGCCCTGCCGGGCCGCCCGCCGGACCTCACCACCATCCCGAAGACGGGTTGCGTGTTCCGCGACCGCTGCGCCTTCAAGATGGACATCTGCGCCGAGGACGAGCCGCAGCTCGCGGAGCACTCGGCCGGCCACCAGCGGGCGTGCCACGCGGACGTCGCCGTGGTCAGCCCCACCACCCCGAAGGGAGACGCGTCGTGATCGAGGCACGCGGCATCACCCGCACCTACCACTCCCGCGGGGCCTTCACCGGCGAGCGCACGGTCTACGCCCTGCGCGGCGTGGACTTCACGCTCCCCAAGGGCGGTGCCGTCGCCTTCATCGGCGAATCGGGCTGCGGCAAGACCACGCTGGGCAAGATCCTCACGGGGATCGAGACCTTCGACGGCGGCGAGCTCGTGGTCGACGGCGTGGAGCTCTCCAAGCTCTCGCCGCGCAAGCGTGCCCCGTACTTCCGCCGCATCCAGATGATCCACCAAGACCCGTACTCGGCCCTGAACCCCACCCGCACGATCGAGCAGATCCTCGGCGACCCGCTGCGGATGCGCGCGAAGGAGACGGGCGGCGCCGCTTCGGCGTCCGGTGTACGGGCACGGGCCTCGGAACTCCTGGAACTGGTGGGTCTGGAGCCGGACGGGGTCCTCCCCAAGTACCCGCACCAGCTCTCGGGCGGTCAGCGTCAGCGTGTGGTCATCGCCCGCGCGCTCACCGTCGACCCCGAGGTGCTCATCGCCGACGAGGCCGTTTCGATGATCGACGTCTCGATGCGCCTGGGCATCCTCGCCCTGCTCCACGACCTGCGCGAACGCCTGGGCATCTCGCTGGTCTTCATCACCCACGACGTGGCGACGGCGCGGTACGTCGGCGAGGGCGCCGAGCTGCACGTCATCTACCGCGGCCAGGTCATCGAGAGTGGCCCCACTGACGACGTCATCCAAGGGCCCGTCCATCCCTACACGCAGTGTCTGCTGTCGGCGATCCCGATCATGCGAGGTCTGGAGGAGCCCGGCCCCGACCGGCTGGCGCCGCTGGCCCCGCTGGACGAGCAAGTGGTCACGGACGGCTGCCTGTTCGCGCCTCGCTGCCCCTTCGCCACCGACCGCTGCACCGCCGAACGGCCTGTCCTCGAAGCGGTGGGAGAGTCCGGGCAGCACCACGCCTGCTTCCACCCCACAGCGCGACGCGTGGTCGGCGTGGAGATCGAGACGGCCACCGTCTGACCTCCCTCCCCCGGCATCGGGCGGGTCTGCTCCCCGAGGGGCGGGCCCGCCCTCAGGCATGCCCGAAGAAACCCCGGACCGCTGCGGCCCTGCGGAGTATGCGCACGCTCAACGGTGGCCGGCCCGTGGACCGAGCCGGCCACCGTCATTGACGATCCGTCAGTTGGTGAGGTGGTAGTACCCGAGCAGGTCCGTGTGCGACGTGACGGTGTCCTGCCGTACATAGGTGCCGGTGTGCGAGGCGTTGACCATCATGGCCACCCCGTCCACCTTGCCGATGTAGACGCCGACATGGTGCACGGTCGACGGCGAGCCGCCGAAGTACACGAGGTCACCCGGTATCGCGTTGGCCGCGGTGACCTGCGTGAGGCGCGGGTTGACCACCTGGTCCCGGGTGGTCTGGCCGATGTCGCCCGCCCCCGCCCGCCAGTACAACCAGCGGGTGAAACCCGAGCAGTCCAGCCCCACTTCCTTGTCCGCCGGGCACGGCTGGATCGATCCGTTGTAGCCGTCGCAGATGCCGATCGACGGGCCGAAGTCCGCCTCGTGGCCGCCGCCCCAGACGTACTGGATGTTCTGACCGGTGGCCTGCTCGCCGAAGTCCACGACCGCGGCGTAGCGTCCCGGTCCGAGGTCCGTCGGCTGCTGCGGCAGCGGGTCGCCGTACAGCTTCGCCTTGGTGGCCGGGCTCACCTGCCCGGTCGCGGGCAGGCCCACCGAGGACTGGTAGGTGCGTACTGCGTTGGTGGTGGCGGAGCCGAGGGAATGGTCCACGGTCAGCGTGGCCCCATGGGCATTGAGCTTGTTCTGCAGCTCGGTGATGCAGCCGTCGTTCTCGTTCGGCTCCAGGTCGACCGGGCAGCGCAGGGAGCGCAGGTCGACCGCCACCGCCGGGTCCTCGTAATAGAACGCTGCCTTGGTGGCCGGACCGACCAGCCCGTCCGAGGTGAGGCCCCTGGAGGTCTGGTACGTCCGGACCGCTGCCGTGGTCGCGGGGCCGAAGTCGCTGTCGACGGTCAGTGCCGCTCCACCGAAGTTCAGGAGCGTCTGAAGCTCCGCCACGCAGCCGCTCGCCTGCCCCTGCTTGACGGTGCTCGGGCAGTCGGAGGAGAGCAGGTTGGTCCGCGCGGGCGCGGTGGCCGCCGCCGCGGGGGCGGCGGCGCTCAGCGCGAGCAGTCCGGCCGCGACCGCTACCGCCAGGCCGCGGCCGGCCCGTCGGCGAACTCCGTACGCAGGCATGGTTCTCCTTTGAATCGCCATGGGTCTGGGGTCACTTGCCGGCTTGCAGGGCGGTCCAGGTCGCATTTCCGACGATGCCGTCGGAGGTGAGACCCTGGGCGGTCTGGTACACCTTGACCGCACTGGTGGTCGCCGGGCCGAAGTCGCCGTCGATGGCGAGCGTCTGGCCGCGGGCCGCGATCAGCGCCCGCTGGAGGCGCTTGACGTCCACTCCGGTGGAACCGGACTGGAGCGTCGGCCTGGTGCCCGCGGACAGGAGTGCGGTCCAGGTGTGGGAGTCGACGGTACCGGTGACCGGCAGCGACTTGGCGCTCTGGAAGGACTGCACGGCGCTCGCGGTGCCCGGGCCGAAGGCCCCGTCCACCGTGCCGGTGAAGTACCCCTGGCGCGTCAGCAGGCACTGGGCCGCGCTGACCAGGCCGCCGGAGGAGCCGGCCGAGACCGAGCCGTACAGGGAGAAGTCCAGCCCGGCGGAGCAGGACCCGGCGAACGGCCCCTGGCCCACGTCCAGGTAGTCCCGGTCGATGTTGATCGTCACGCCGCCCCAGGTCTCGTCGGTGTCCCCGGTGAGCTGGTGGATGCGCTGGTGGGATGCCCAGTACGCGTCCGGTACATACGGCTTGGCGTCGGTGTCGGCCGCGCCGTTCCAGCGGGCGAACCAGATGTGGTCAGGCATCGTGTACGTGCTGCCGGAGTACTTGCCGGCCAGGTCCGCCATGCCGGAGGCGGCGGACGAATAGACGCCTGACAGGTAGCCGTTGGCGTGCAGCTCCTCGGTCCACGCGCTCAGGAAGGTCATCACCGCGTCGCTGCACGCAGTGTTGGTCTGGTCGTACGCCTCCATGTCGTTGTAGAGCACACTGCCCTGCGGCAGCCCGAGCGCCGCGGCGGCGGAGATGGACTCCTGGGCCTCGGCGTGACCCTGGCTCGCAGCGGTGGACAGCGTGTACGACACCTTGTGGCTGTAGTTGTTGCACGGCGCCTGGAGGCCGACGTGAATCGGGGTGATGTGCCAGCCCGCCGAGGTCTGCGTCTGGATCCACGGCGCGGTCAGGTTCGGCTGGTCGCAGGCCGCGCTGATGCCGCTGATGTACACGCCGATGGCCCGGAACGGCGAGGCGGACCAGGCGGACATCTGCGCGTTGGACGGTGCGGCGCACGGGTCGAAGCCGAGACCCGTGTACGTGCCGGGCTGCGGAGCCACGGCGGATGCGGACATGGCCCGGGCCTGGCCCGCGGAGGCGCCGGACAAGGTCACGGCCTTGGCGTCCGCGTCCAGAGCGGCGCTGTCCAGGACGCTCTGCGCGGCGGAATCGTCCGTGCCGACGGAGGCGGTGACCAGCACTCCGGCTGCGGGAACCGCCTGGCGTATCCGTCCGGACGGCGCGTCGGCGGCGCGCGGGACCGCAGCCTTGGCAGCGCCCTTGGGCGCGATGCGGGTGGCGCCGTCCACCGACTTCCGGCCGGTCGCGTCCAGCGGCTCGATGACCAGCGCTTCGGTGCGGCCTACCAGCCCGGCAGGACAAGTGGCCTGACCGGCATCGGTGGCGTGGCCGAGGTAGACCGCGTGGCGGTCGAAGCGCACACAGGTCTCGGGGTGCGCGGCCAGGTCGATGACCGGCCAACTGCTGGGCACACGTACGTGATAGCCCCGGTAGGAGACGTCCTTGGCGCCGTCGGCGGCGTCGGCCGGTGCTGCGGCGGTGGCCAGGGCGGCGGTGCTCAGTGCGGCCAGCGCGGTGAGCACGGTGGTTGCGGCGCGCAGCTGTGCTCGGGGTGGTCTGGGCAGTCTCATGGCACTCCAGGTCGGCTTCTGGGATGGACAGGACATGCGCCTTTCACCCGGACCACGGGGCCGGCTCGCACCGTTGTGCGGCGCCGCCATGGGCAGGGCAGGCGAAAGGTAGCGCGTCATTGAGTTGCGTTGCACTACCTATTGCCGAAAATTTCTTACCAAGCTCGCGAAGTCGTGACTGAGCGCCAACGGCACTGGCACATCCGGTAGTTCGAGGTGACAGCTCATGAAGCGCGGCTCCCGAGTGCGGCGGTTTCGGGAGTCCCGGCGCTGGGAATGACGGACTGTTCAGTGATGTTGCGACGGTCATGACCTTCTTTGTTGACGTGACCGTCCGTGGGTACGAGCTCGATACGCAGGGACATCTGAACCAGGCTGTCTATCTGCAGTACGCCGAGCACGCCCGGTGGGAGCTGTTGCGAGCCGCCGGTTTGCCGCAGGAGAGACTGCTGGCCGGCGGCGTGGGTCCGGTCGCGCTCGAAGTGACGGTGAAGTTCCTGCGGGAGTTGCGCGGCGGCGAGCGGGTGCGGGTGACCTGCCAGTTCGTCTACGGCAGCGGGAAGACCTTCGAGGTGGTACAGAAGATCATCAAGGAGGACGGCACGGTCGCGGCGGAAATCACTGGCGTGGCGGGGATGCTCGATCTGGCCGCCCGCAGGCTCATCGCCGATCCGGCCGGCCATCTCGCCTCGCTCGCCGGAGACCCGGACCTGCTCAGCGGCTGACCGCAAGCGGTCCGGCCGCGGGGGAGGCGGCGCGCGGAGCGGCCGCCGCCCTGCGTGTGGCGCCGGCGCAGCTCCCGTTCCCGCTCGTCGGGCCGGATTTATCCCACTTCGTCCTGTGCCCTTGGTGCGATGCGCAGCGAAGTACGATGAGTCTCGTACCATGGAGCGTCCGGACGAAGCGATGAAGTGGAGCCACCGTGACCGCCACCAGCGCCACTGCCGCGAGTGTCACCGCCACCGCCACCGCCACCGCCACCGCCACCGCCACCGCCACCGCCACCGCCACCGCGGGCGCCGGCGCCCGCGTGCTCGCCCACCCGGCACGCGAGGAGATCCGCATCGAGGCCGTGCTCCACGCGCTCTCCGACCCGATGCGGCTGCGGGTGGTCCGCGAGCTGGCCTCCGCCGAGGACGAGCTCACCTGCTCCCGTATCGAACTTCCGGTGTCCAAGTCCACGACCACGCACCACTTCCGGGTGCTGCGCGAGTGCGGCATCGTCAGTCAGACCTACCGGGGCACCGCCAAGATGAACGGGCTGCGTCGCGACGACCTGGACGCGCTTTTCCCTGGGCTGCTCGACAGCATTCTCGCCGCCGCGACCCGGCAGGCGGACCGGCTCGGCGAAGAGTGACAGCGCGCCGCGCGTCCGTCCGCGGTCCTCGATTCAGCGCCGGACACTGTGTGCGGCCTCCAGCAGTCCTAGCCAGTCCGGGATCTTGACCGGCCCACGGCCGAGCGACCGCCCCAGTGCCGTTTCCGCCCGCTCGATCGACAGCCAGCCGTCCCACTCCACCGGCCGCAACCCCCACGCCCGCAGCGCGGCCACCGGATCGGGGGCCGCCGGCCGCCCCGCGAGCAGTGGCGCGTCGTCCAGCAGCGACGCGACCGTCTCCTTCGCGCACGACCGGTTCGAGCCGATCACTCCGGTCGGCCCCCGCTTGATCCACCCCGCGACATACTCCCCGGGCGACGGCACCCCGTCCCGCAGCACCCGCCCCGCCAGATGGGGCACGGTGCCGCGGGCCGGATCGAAGGGCAGACCGGGCAGCGGCAGCCCGCGGTAGCCGACGGCCCGCAGTACGAGCTGGGCGTCGATGTCCTCGTACGTACCGGTGTCCTGTATGCCTCCGTCACCGTCCGGTGCGGTATGCGCGAACCGCACCCCGGCGACCCGCCCGTCCCGTTCGAGGAGCTCGACCGGGCGCAGAAAGAACCGCAGATGGATCGTGCGCATCGGGTCCGGCCCGGTGGCCGGGACACCGGCTTCCGCCCACCCGCGCAGCACCTCGATATTGCGCCGTGCCACCGCCGACAGCGGCATCGGAGAATCCGGCGGTGCCGCGGCGGAGGCGTACGCCGGATCGCGGGCCAGCTCCGCCCCGTCCACCACGACCCGCGCCCCCGGCAGCCCGCCCAGCTCGCGCAGCTCCTTGGTGGTGAACCGGGCCTGGGACGGTCCGCGCCTGCCGGCCATGTGCACCGCGCGCACCCGGCTGCCGGCCAGCGCACCGAGCGCCGGGTGCGGCACATCGGTGGGCCGCAGCTCCTCGGCACTGCGCGCGAGGATCCGCGCCACGTCGACCGCCACATTGCCGACCCCGATCACCACGACCGAACGGGCCTGCAGAGCAAAGCTGTTGGCAGCCGCGTCGGGGTGCGCGCTGTACCAGGAGACGAACTCGGTGGCCGAGTGGCTGCCGGGCAGTTCCTCGCCGGGAACACCGAGACAGCGGTCGGTGGCCGCCCCGACGCAGTAGACCACCGCCTGGTAGAGCTCGCTCAGCCGATCGGGTGGCAGTCCGTCCCCGCCCACCTGGACATTGCCGAGGAAGGTGATCCGTTCGTGCTCCAGGACGGTCCGCAGACTGTTCTGCAGTGACTTGATCTTCTCGTGGTCGGGGGCGACGCCGTAGCGCACGAGGCCGTACGGGCAGGGCAACCGGTCCAGCACGTCCACCCGGATATCGGGCACCCGGGACTGCTGGACCAGGGACTGGGCGGTGTAGACCCCGCTGGGTCCGGAGCCGACGACGGCGACACGGAGCACGGTGCACCTCTTCCCGGAGGGTGACTCCAGCATCGCACCGGTCGGCGGGACAGGAGAGAGGCGCGGCCGTGCGGCGTGTCAGGAGGACAGTGCGCGCATCCGGTCGATCTCGACCGTCTGCTGGGCGACGACATCGCCCGCCATCTCCTCGACCTGGACGTTGTTCCCCTCGGAGAGGGCTTCGGTCGCCATCGTGATCGCACCCTGGTGGTGGGTGACCATCAGCTTCAGAAAGAGCTCGTCGAAGGCCTTGCCCTCGGCCGCGCGCAACTGCTTCAGCTGCGCCTGCGTCGCCATGCCGGGCATCCCGGCGTGGTCATGACCGCTTGGGTGCTTCTCGCCGCCATTGTGTTTCAGCCATCCTTCCATGGCACCGATTTCCGGCTTCTGGGCTGCGGAGATCCGCTCGGCGAGCCGCTTGACCGGGCCGGAGGAGGAACGGGACGGCACCAGGGCCGTCAGCTCCACTGCCTGGGCGTGGTGCTCGATCATCAGCTGTATGTAGCGGAAGTCGGCCGAGTTGGGGGTATCGTCCACGGTGGCCTTCGCCGCTTCCTCGACGGACAGCGTCTTCGCGGGCTCCCCGGGCTTGCCCGGTGCCACGACCGAAGGGCCCCCGCCTGCCCGTGCGTTCGCGTCATGGCCTCCGCTGCCCGCATCGCATGCGCCGAGGGAGAGCACGGCGGCCGCGACGGCGGCGACGACCGGGGATCTGCGCACCTGCGCAACCTGACGGTATTTCAACAAGGCTGCCTCCATTGGTATATGGGGTAGTTGCGGATCGTTCGGCGCGCTTGCGCGATCTCAAGTGTCGGAAACTTTCATTACGTTCCTGTTGCCATCTGTTGGGATACGCATGGGAAGGACGATACTGCCGGGGTCAGTCAACCGTTCAACCACGCATTGGTACAGGGGAGGACGCAGTGACTTCGTTGCACACCACCCAAGTGCGGCGCAGACGTCTGGGTGTGGCGGCAGCCGCCGCCGGACTCTTCGCCACTCTGCTGACGGCCGGACCAGCGGCCGCGACGCCCGACCCCGGTGATCACCCCGCCGTCGGCACCGGTCTCTCCGCGAGCCAGGAGGCAGTTGCCGCGGCCGCCATCGAGGACGGCGAGATACCCGGCGTGGACGAGATCGTCCACAGCGACAACATCACCCCGCTGGCCAACATCCCGAAGGACGCGCTCAAGGGCCTCAACACGGACCTGGCGTTCCAGGGGAAGTACGCCTTCGCCGGGAACTACGACGGCTTCCGGATCTTCGACATCAGCAACCCGAGGTCCCCGGAGACCGTCGCCCAGGTCCTCTGCCCCGGATCGCAGAACGACGTCTCGGTCTCCGGGAACCTGCTGTTCCTGTCCACCGACTCCTCGCGCAGCGACAACTCGTGCGCCAGCACCACCCAGCCCGCCACGGAGAAGTCCTCCTGGGAGGGCATGAAGATCTTCGACATCAGTGACAAGCGCAACCCGAAGTATGTTGCCGCCGTCGAGACCGCGTGCGGCTCGCACACCCACACGCTGGTTCCGGAGCGCAGCAGCGTGTACGTGTACGTGTCCTCGTACTCGCCGAACGAGACGTTCCCCGACTGCCAGCCGCCGCACGACGGCATCTCCGTCATCAAGGTGCCGCGCAAGGCGCCTGAGAAGGCCGCGATCGTGAACTTCCCGGTGCTCTTCCCGGACGGCGGCAACCCGGGCGCGCCCACCAACCCGGGAGTCTCCAAGACGACCGGCTGCCACGACATCACGGTGCTGCCTTCGAAGGACCTGGCCGCCGGCGCCTGCATGGGCGACGGCCTGCTGTTCTCCATCAAGGATCCGGAGAACCCGAAGATCATCGACCGGGTCCAGGACAATGTGAACTTCGCGTTCTGGCACTCGGCGACGTTCAACCAGAACGCGGACAAGGTCGTCTTCACCGATGAGCTCGGCGGCGGTGGCGCCGCCACCTGCAACGCGGAGATCGGGCCGAAGCGCGGCGCCGACGGTATCTACGACATCGTCGGCAGGGGTGACCACCGCAAGCTGGTCTTCCGCAGCTACTTCAAGATCGACCGCCCGCAGGCCGCCACCGAGGTCTGCGTCGCCCACAACGGTTCGATCATTCCGGTCAAGGGCCGCGACCTGATGGTCCAGGCCTGGTACCAGGGCGGAGTCTCGGTGTGGGACTTCACCAACTCCTCGGCGCCGAAGGAGATCGCGTACTTCGAGCGCGGTCCCGTCAGTCTGGACGCCGTCACCACGGCCGGCCCCTGGTCGGCGTACTACTACAACGGCTACATCTACTCCAACGACATCGCCAAGGGCTTCGACGTTCTGAAGCTCGACGACCGGCGGACCGACCCCGCGAAGCGGGTACGGATGCCGGAGCTCAACGTGCAGACGCAGCCGGACTACTTCGACCACCACTGATCCGGCCGCGCGGACATCGCTGAACCGTACGCTCACGCCGAGTGCCGCCGGGCGGATCCTCGCCCGGCGGCACTCGGCAAGCAGTTGAGCGCTGCGACGCCTCATTGACCGGCGTCCCGCGCGGGCACATGCTGTACCTCTGCGTTGACCGGTTGATGCTGTCCGTCATCAGCGCGGCCCCGGACCGGTGCCCGACGGGCCAGGCCGGCCGGGGTGGCTGCCTGATTCCGGCGACGCAGGGGATCGCCGGAATCGGCCGTTTTCTATGCGGCTTCGTAGCGGTGGGCCGGTCCGCCCCGCCACTCGACCCATTCGGGACTGTCGAGGACCCGCTCGGGATCATCGAGCCCCGCGCCCTCCAGGAAGACGATCACATCGTGATCGGAGTGGGCCAGTCCCAGGATCTGGACCCGCCCGTCACGCTGCACGGTGACGCGGCGCCCGCCGGAGGGGGAGGGGCGGAAAATCACGATCGGGGGAGAAGTCATGCCTCCAGAGTGCGACGCGCCGAAGGCGGCTGCACAGCGAATGGCCCAGCCGGTCGGGTCCTCACGCGGCAGACCTCGCACTCCCGCCCGTCACCGCGGCCCACTCCACCAGCAGCCGCTGGTACTCCTCCTCGTCCTCCGGCGAAAGGCATCCGCCGGAGCGCTGCCACAAGTCACGAATCTCTTCATTCACCACTGCGGGGGAACGCACGGAATCGGAGGAGCGCGGAGAACGGGACATGCATACAGGCTAAGGCTCCGATGTGACAATCCGACCCATTGCGCGTCAGGGACATCTCTCACATGTCTCCCTGCCCGGATCATGGAACCAACCCGAGCGCCCTTAGTCCGTCCGGTCGTTCCTCCACAGGCAGGTGGTCCACGAAGCGCACCTCGCACCCCAGCGCCGCCGCTCCGCCGTCCGCGTGTCGATCGTCACCGACCATCACCACATCCGTCGGATCCTTTCCGACAAGCGTGCAGGCAATGTGAAAAAGCTGTGGGTCCGGCTTCTGGATTCCGTGCTCGTACGACAAGACGTAGGCGTCGACGAAGGTGTCCAGACCGTGGGCGCGGAAGACCGGTCGAAGGTCCCAGCCGATGTTGCTGACCACGCCGACTCGGGCCCCGCTCGTGCGCAGCGCCTTCAGTACCCCGGCCGCATCCGGGTACGGGCGCCACGCCGCCGCTGACCTGTGCCGCTCGTACAGCGCGTCGTACAGCCCCGGATCCGGCAGGTCGACCTGGCGGGCCAGTCCGGTGTACGCCTCCCGGTGCCGTTCCGAGCTCTCGTCACGCGTGGCCCACACCTCGGCGAGCCGGTCGGGAATGCGTTGCGGGACCGGGCCACCCGGCAGCGCCCCGGCGGCCGTCAGCCCCGCCACGTACCGCTCGAAGTCTTCACCGGCCACGGTCACCTCCCGCTCGGCGAGGACCGCGCCCAGCCAGGACCGGACCGACTCGATTCGGAAGAGGGTCCCGGAGAAGTCGAAGAGCACACCTTTGATCAGCATGGGCCCGATCCTTGCCGCTTCAGGGACGACGCGGCAAGGCGGCCCCGCCCACGCCCCTCGTACCGGGCGAACCCGGCGATCGAGAACGCGACCACCGCCACTCCCAGCAGCCAGCCGCCGAGCACATCGGTCAACCAGTGCACCCCCAGATAGAGCCGGGTGAGCCCCACCCCGATCACCGAGACCCACGCCACCACGAGCGCCGCCCGCCACACCCGCCGCTCCGCGCCGTGCCGGCGCAGCAGCCACAGCAGCAGACCGCAGCTCACGGCGGCGGTCATGGCGTGCCCGGACGGGAACGCCGCGTAATGGGCAGAGTCCACCGGGTCCGGCCACCGGGGCCGCTCCCGGCCCACGGCGGCCTTCAGCCCCTGCTGCAGCAGGGTGGCGAGCAGGCTCGTCGCCGCCACCCATCCCGCGAGCGTGCGGGCGCCGCGCCACCACAACCCCACCACGGCGACGACGATCAGGACACGCATCGTCCAGGGATCCCATACCCAGTCCGTCAGGATCCGGTTGACGTGGACGAGTCCGGGCTCCGTCACCGCCCGCCGGTGCAGCGCGTCGGCGACCGTACGGTCCAGCGACATCAGCGGGGACCAGCGCACGGCGACCAGGATCAGCAGCATCAGTGCGAGGGATCCGCAGGCGATGCCCGTCCCGAGGGCCGGCACCGGGGCGGGTGTGCGGTCCGGCGGTGAAAGAGGGCGGGAGGGGGAGCGCATGAGGTGATCCTCGCGGACGGACCCCCGCCCCGCCTATCCCAGCGCGCTGAGCCCCGGCACGAAGGCCACCAGTAGCGGTATTACCGGCACCAGAGCGGCCGCCGCGGTCAGCCGCAGCCGGCGTCCGGCAGTGAGCCGCTCCAAGGGCGACAGCAGCCGGTTCACCCGCAGCGGCAGTTGCGCGTCCGGCGTCGGGCAGGGGCCGAACACGCCCCGGTCCTCGTTCAGTTCGACCAGCGCCAGAGCGATCGTCAGCCGTCCGAAGCGCCGCGACGCCACATCGTCCGCGGCCAGTTCCACGAGCCGGTGCATCTCGTCACGGAACGCGGCGAACACCGGTACCTGCGGGAACCCCGTCGCCAGCGCCGCGGAACAGTGCAGCAGCCAGTCGTGCCGCGCCCGCGCGTGCCCCTGCTCGTGGGCCAGCACCGCATCCAGCTGACGACCCTTCAGTCGGCCAAGTGCGGCGGTGGTGATGACCAGTTGGGGTGCAGCACCCGGCAGCCACCAGGCATCCGGACGTTCACCCTCCAGCACCACGAGCCGGCCGCTGCCGGGCTCCTCGCCGGGCATCAACGGGGAACGGACCAGCAGTTCGGCCCGGCGCTGCCTGCGCCGCAGCCGTGTCCGGCGGATCTCCCGGGTCAGCATCGCCCCGGTCCAGAGACCGCCGAGCGCCAGCAGCACGGCGATGACGGCTGACCACGGCCCGTACGCGGCCAGTGCGTACGCCTCCACCACGGCATGGGGTGCGGGCGCGAACACCTGTCCGCGCACCGCCTGCCAGGCGGCGGCCGCGCTGAAGGTCATGGAGAGCCCGAAGGAAAGCAACACCGCCGCCACCACGCACTGCCACACCCACAGCGCCACGACGGGCTCGCGCTCCGGCCATTCGGCCCGCGCGATCAGCCGCGGGGTCACGACGGCGGCCAGTGCACCGAGCAGCAGCAGCGCCAAGGAGACCAACATGGGCGTCAGCCTATGAGCGGGGCACTACCCACGGGTATGGGTGCGCTCGGCAAGTGACGTACGCCACGGCATGCCACGGCCCCTGTCTCACATCGTGAGCAGCATCGCGAACATCGCGATCCCCATCGTCAGCCTGCAGGCCAGCGCAAGCTCGGGCCGTGCGCCCCAGGCGCCCCCGGGCGGCGCGACACCCGCGCCCACTGTGGCGGCGACCGGTATCAGCCGTGCCCCGGACCGCAGCACATAGGCCGCGTAGTAGACCAGCAGCACCCCGGTCAGCAGCGGCAACCCCCCGGCGACCTGCGCCATCTGATGCCCGCCGTGCCCGGGGGGACCCCCGTGTGCCGCCGTGCCACTGCCCGGCGCCGCCATCACCACCGCCATGTAGACCATCGCCAGCGAGCCGACCAGATGGTGCAGGTGGTGACCCTTGTGCCGGGCGAACCACAGGGCGCGCAACGCGGCCCCGCCGAACAGCGCCACGTACACCGCCCATCCCCACACAGGCGGCGTGACGACTGCGGCGGGCACCGCCATGGCCGCCATGCCGAAGCCCATCAGGGCCTCCGCACGCGCCGTTCTGCGCTCCTCCCGCGTCCCGCTGCGCATCCGCAGCAGGCAGTACGCGCCCGTCACCCCGCACAACGCCATCAGCAGCCAACTGGACATCGCCGGTCCGTGCACAGCGCACCTCCCCAGGACGTACGACGTCGGTGTCGACTAGTCGATGCCCCGGCCCGGTCGGTCGTACGCGGCGCACTGATGTACGGGGGAGCGCATCGCGGGAACTCGACGGAAGGAAGCGCTGCTTCCGCGCCGTCGAAGGATCAGGGCCGGTAGCGCAGCGGATGGTCCGCCGGCACCTCGACGACCGCGATCCGCACCCCGTCCGGATCGGAGATCCACATCTCCACGAGCCCCCACGGCTCGCGCACCGGCGGCCGCTCCACGGCGACGCCGCGGGCCGACAACTCCTCGTACGCCGCCTGGACGTCCGCGACCTGGACCCAGAGCCGCAGCGCGGGCGAGGGCGGCGCTGCGGAGCGCCCGGAGACCTCCAGGAAGCCACCGCCGAGAAAGTAGACCGTGCCCCGTTCGGGACCGGTGCCGAACTCCCGGTACACCGGGAGCCCGAGGGACTCTCCGTAGAAGACCCGTGACCGCTCGGGATCCGTCGGGCTCAACAAGATCCTGCTGCTCAGCACATGCACCATGGGCCAGACCCTAGGCACAGTGCTCCGGGTTACGCTGCTGCGGCACGGCCCAGCAGAGAAACGGAGAGCTTCACCATGGACACCGCCCCGCCCCGTGACTCGGGACAGCTGACCTTCCGCGACGCGATCGACACCGATGTGCCCGCACTTGTCACGCTGATCGAGTCGGCGTACCGCGGGGACTCCAGCCGGGCCGGGTGGACCACCGAGGCGGACATCCTCGAGGGACAGCGGACCGACCCGGACGGGGTCCGTGAGGTCGTCGAGGCTCCGGGCAGCCGGCTGCTCGTGGTGGAACGGGACGGGGAGCTGATCGCCTGCTGCCAGCTCGAACATCGCGGTGAGGCCGCCTACTTCGGGATGTTCGCGGTCCGCCCCGAGCTGCAGGGCGGCGGCCTCGGCAAAGTCATCATCGCCGAGGCGGAGCGCACCGTCCGGGAGAGCTGGGGCGCCACCGAGATGCACATGACCGTGATCTCGGTGCGCGCGGAGCTGGTCGCCTGGTACGAGCGCCGCGGCTATCGCCGTACGGGAAAGCTGACCCCGTTCCCGTACGGCGACGAACGCTTCGGCGTACCGCAGCGCGACGATCTCGTCTTCGAACTGCTGATCAAGGATCTGAAGGACGACCAGCCGTACGCAGTACAAGGACAACCAGCGGTACTGCGTACGACGACTACGCGGTGAAGCGGCCGGCGCGGCGGATCTCCGGGAAATCGGTGGTCGCGCCGTCCAGCCGCAGGCCGCGAGCCAGGCGCAGATGATCCTGGGTGTTCACCACCCAGCCGATGACCTTCAGACCCTCGGCATGCGCCTGCTCGACGACCTCCAGGGTGAGGCGACGGATGTTCAGCACGAGCGTCGCCGCGCCCACCGCTTTGGCCCGGTCCACCACATCGCTCTTCCACCGGCTGGCGACGAGTGCGGTCCGCACCCCCGGCACCAGTTGGGCGATCTCGGCGACCGCCTCGTCGTGGAACGACAACACCTCGACCCGGTCGACGAGATCGCGGCGCCGTATCACTTCGGCCAGCGCCCGGGCGGCCGCCACATCCTTGATCTCCGCCTGCACGGGAGAGCGCACGGCGTCGAGCACCTCCTCGAAGACGGGCACCCGCTCGCCCTGCCCGGCGTCGAGTTCACGCAGCTCGGCGAGGGTCTTCTCGGCGATCAGGCCCGTGCCGTCGGTCGTACGGTCCACGTCGGCGTCATGCATGACGGCGAGTGCGCCGTCCTTGCTGAGATGAAGGTCGAGTTCGATGGCGTCCATTCCGGCGCGTTCGGCGTGGACGAACGACCGCAGGGTGTTCTCCGGCTCGACACCCATCACCCCGCGATGACCGATGGTGAGAAAAGTCAAGGCAATCTCGCTTCCGTCGACGGCGGTTCCCCGCGTGCTGCTCCTACCCACGCGGCAGTACGGCACTACAGCCTTGCGGCAATTCGGCATTCGGCAGCCTAGCGACCCGGCGCGAGGAGGTGTGCGGCCCCGCGCGGGGGAGTGGCGCCGTGACCCTGGATCTCGGCGGCGCCGAGCAGGAATCCGGTGACGACGGCTGCGACGAGGACGGCACGGATGCTCACGCGGAGACTCTCCCTGATGGATGGGTGATGCGACGGAGGGGCGGTACGGCAGGCGGCGGGGGTGGACGCCGTCCGTCCTACCGCCGGCGGTAGGTGCGCCACGAGCCGTGTCACTCGTGCGTGGGCGCGCCGCGCGTGGTCCTGAACGAACACATGTGCGAGCCCGGGCTGGTCCGTCTCCCGCCCTGCCGATGGAAGCGGTCGCCGAAGAGAGGTGTGACAGGAAAAATAGCGGTGACCATGGGGGGTCGGCAGGATAATTTTCTGGGGCCCACTTGTCTCAAGGAACCACACATGGATACGGTTGCTTGACGCGAGGTTCTCCCGTGGAGGAAGTGTGATGACGGAAATTCTTGTGCACGATGCCGCTGCCGGCGCGATAACTGCTGCCCAGCGGGTGGTTGAGCAGCCGGCCTGGCCTGCGCTCAAGAATGCCGTGGAGGAGATCCGCCCCTGGCAGTCGAAGGACGGCTCGATCGACTTCGACGCCGACGGCGCGCCCTCCCCGGCCACCGTCCGGGCGACGCTGGACCGGGTGATCGCCGCGGTCAAGGAGCTTGCCCCGCTGCTCCCGCACGATGCCGCGTATCATCGCGCCCTTGTCATGGACCTGCGTCGCTGGGCGGCCGACGGCTTCGGCGTGCCGGACTTCCTGGACTCGCTGCTCGCCTTCCAGCCCGCCAAGGACCGCGCCCACGGCCTGCAGCACCTGGTCGTCTTCGCGATGTACACGCAGAACGGCAACCCGGACCGCAACCTCGAAGCGGTTGTGCTGCGGATGGTCTGGCCGGAGTGGCTTGCCGAGCTCGAAGCCACCCGTTACGACAACCCGCTGTTCTGCGGCATCACCTTCGAGGGCTTTACCTCCGGCTACGACACCAACTCCGCGGTGCTCTTCCCGGAGACGATCGCCGTGCGCGAGGCGCCCGAGCGCTTCAGCTGGGGCGGCATCTTCTGCGACCGGGAGGCCGCCCGCTTCCGCCGTGTCACCGAGGCGTCCGTCGAACTGCTCGGGGTCGAGCTGCCCGAGGACATCCGCGACATGGTCGGCGACCAGCAGCGCTGCGAGCAGGCTTTCGTGCTCTGGGACATGGTCCACGACCGCACCCACAGCCACGGCGACCTGCCGTTCGACCCGTTCATGATCAAGCAGCGCCAGCCGTTCTGGATGTACGGCCTGGAGGAGCTGCGCTGCGACCTCACCGCCTTCAAGGAGGCCGTGAAGCTGGAGGCCGACGGCTTCCCGCAGGGCCGCGATGTGCAGTACGCCGTGCTGTTCGACCGGATGTTCCGCTTCCCGGTCACCGGCGAGCGTGTCCGCAACTACGACGGTCTCGGCGGTCAGCTGCTCTTCGCGTACCTGCACAAGCACGACGTGATCCGCTGGACCGACAACACCCTGAAGATCGACTGGGACCGCGCCCCGCAGGTCACCAACCAGCTGTGCGGTGAGATCGAGAAGCTCTACCGCGACGGCATCGACCGCCCGAAGCTGGTCCACTGGTTCGCCGCGTACGACCTGGTCGCGGCCTACCTCGCCCCGCACCCCGGCTCCCGCTGGGCCAAGGGTCCGGACGCCCTCGACCTGACGCAGCCGCCGCGCAAGCTCGTGGACGACGTGCTTCCGGACGAGTTTCCCCTGAGCATGTTCTATGAGGCGCTCTCCAAGAAGCTGAAGCACGTGATCGCCTCCACCAAGGGGATCACCGCTGCGGACGCCGAGCGGGCAGCCGCGTGAGCGCCCGTACCGAGGAGGCGATGGCCATGAACGCAAACGGCACGGGCAACGGCAACGGCGTGCTCGAAGGCGCTGTCATCGCGGTCGCCGGGGCGGCAGGACCGGCGGGCCGGGCGACGCTGCTCAGGCTCGCGGACGCGGGCGCGATCGTCGTCGCCTCGGACGCGGACCCCACCCGCCTGGCCGAGGCCGTCGACGCCGCACGGTACGCCCACGGCGGCGCCACCGTCACCGGCGACACCGTCGATCTGCTCGACCTCGCCGCCACCCGCGAATGGGCGGACAAGACCGAGAAGGAATTCGGCCGGATCGACGGCCTGGTCCATCTCGTCGGCGGCTGGCGCGGCAGCGCCACCTTCGCCGAGACCGACCTCGCCGACTGGGATCTGCTGGAGAAGCTGCTGATCCGCACCGTCCAGCACACCTCGCTGGCCTTCCAGGAAGGGCTGCAGCGCAGCGACCGCGGCCGCTTCCTCCTGATCAGCGCGGCCGGGGCGAGCAACCCCACCGCGGGCAATGCCGCCTACGCCGCGTCGAAGGCCGCCGCCGAGGCCTGGACCCTGGCGCTCGCCGATGCCTTCCGCAAGGCGGGGGGCGACGAAGGCCCGAAGACGGCGGCTGCGATCCTGATCGTCAAGGCACTGGTGCACGACGCGATGCGCGCCGAGCGCCCGAATGCGAAGTTCGCGGGCTTCACCGACGTCAAGGAGCTGGCCGACGCCATCGCCGGCGTCTGGGAACGACCCGCCCCGGAAGTGAACGGAAAGCGTCTGTGGCTGACCCCGCAACCATAAGGACCGATGCGCGACGTCACCATGATCCGCAGGTGCGCGGCTTCGCGAGTGACAACTACGCGGGCGCCCACCCGGAAGTCCTCGCGGCCATCGCCCTCGCCAACGGCGGTCACCAGATCGCCTACGGCGAGGACGACTACACCGAGCACCTTCAGCGGGTCATGCACAGCCACTTCGGCCCCACTGCGGAGGCGTTCCCGGTTTTCAACGGAACGGGCGCGAATGTCGTCTCCCTCCAGGCGATGACCGACCGCTGGGGCGCGGTGATCTGCGCCGAGTCCGCGCACATCAACGTGGACGAGGGCGGTGCCCCGGAGCGTGTCGGCGGCCTGAAGCTGCTGACCGTCCCGACGCCGGACGGCAAGCTCACCCCCGAGCTCATCGACCGGCAGGCGTACGGCTGGGACGACGAGCACCGGGCCATGCCCCAGGTCGTGTCCATCACGCAGAACACCGAACTCGGCACGGTCTACACGCCCGACGAGATCCGGGCCATCTGCGAGCACTCCCACGAGCGGGGCATGAAGGTCCATCTCGACGGGGCGCGGATAGCCAACGCCGCGGCGTCGCTGGACGTACCGATGCGCACGTTCACCAACGCTGTCGGTGTCGACGTCCTCTCGTTCGGCGGCACCAAGAACGGGGCGCTGTTCGGCGAGGCCGTCGTCGTCCTCAACCCGGACGCCGTACGGGCCATGAAGCACCTGCGCAAGCTGTCCATGCAGCTCGCCTCGAAGATGCGCTTCGTGTCGGTGCAGCTGGAGGCGCTGCTCGCCCGGGATCTGTGGCTGCGCAACGCCCGGCATGCCAACGCCATGGCCCAGCGGCTCGCCGAGGGCGTCCGTGCGGTAGACGGCGTGGAGATCCTCCACCCGGTCCAGGCCAACGCCGTCTTCGCACGGCTGCCGCACGAGGTGAGTGAGCGGCTCCAGAAGCGCTTCCGCTTCTACTTCTGGGACGAGGCCGCCGGTGATGTGCGCTGGATGTGCGCCTTCGACACCACGGAGGACGACGTCGACGCTTTCGTTCTCGCGCTGAAGGAAGAGATGGCCAAGTAGCGCGAGTGGATGTATGGATATGCGGTCGATCGGAAAATTATCGACTTCCGGTCGGCCGCGTCCGTATGCTCTGCGCGCATGGAGCTGACACAGCAGGTCCCGAGATCTCTGCCTATCTCGCCGCTGACGAGGCTTTCGGCCAGGAGCATCCGCTCGTCAGGAAGACCGTCGCCCGCCTCCGCGCCGAGGCTGCCGACACATACTCATACGCGGTCGCGGCCCATGAGTTCGTGCGCGACACCGTCGCTCACTCCGTCGACTCGGGCGATCTGCGGGTCACCTGGCGGGCCTCCGGCGTCCTCGAGGCCCGCAACGGCATCTGCCACTCCAAGTCCCACGCGCCGGCCGCCCTGCTGCGCGCTGCGGGCATCCCGGCCGCACTCTGCTACCAGGGCTTCGCCGACGACGACGGGAATCCGGACGTTCTGCACGCACTGATCGCCGTGCGCCTGCCGGGGCGGGACCGGTGGGACCGTCAGGACCCGCGCGGCAACAAGCCCGGTATCGACGCGCAGTTCTCGCTCGACGAGGAGCGGTTGGCCTGGGCGACCGGACCGGAGTCCAATGGAGTGGACTCTCCAGTACTCTATGCAGCACCCCACCCGGCGGTTCTGCACGCCATGCAGTGTGCCGAGGACCGCCCGCAGCTGTGGCGCACTCTCCCGACCGCGTTCTGAACCGTCCCGAGGCAAGGCAGCCGATGACTCCGACGCTCACCGTTTCCGACGACGTACGCACGCTCGCCCCCGGCTTCACCTGCCTCGCCGTCGAGGCGCGCGGTCTGGTCAACGGGGAGAGCAACGAAGACAGTTCGGCGCTGCTCGACGATGCCACCCGACGGCTCGTCGCGCGGCTCGACGGCCGGGCGCCGCACGAGGACCCCCATGTCGCCGCGTGGCGGGACACCTACACCGCCTTCGGAGCCAAGCCGTCCCGTACCCGCAACTCCGCCGAGGCCCTCGCCAGGCGGGCTCTCACGGATGCCGGTCTGCCGCGCATCAACCTGTTGGTCGACCTCTACAACGCGATCAGCGTCGCCCATCTGATCCCGGTCGGCGGCGAGGACACCGACCGCATCAAGGGCGCCATGCGGCTGGTGCGCTCGACCGGTCAGGAGCCGTTCTGTACCGTCGCGGGCGGTGAGGAGACCGTGGAGCACCCCGAGCCCGGCGAAGTCGTCTGGCGCGACGACGAGGGCGTCACCTGCCGGCGGTGGAACTGGCGGCAGGGCGTGCGCACCCGCCTCACCGGAGAGTCCGTCAACGCCTTGTTCCTGCTGGAGAGTCTGGCCCCCATGACGATCGGCGAGCTCGAAGCCGCAGGCACCGAACTCGCCGAATCGCTGGAGAAGCTCAGCCCCGGAGCGCAGATCACCGTCCGCACCCCGGAGTGACGTTTCGGCCGTGGCCGTGACCCGGCCGGGTCAGCTCGTCTCGCGCAGCTCGGCGGCCGTCGGAGCCGTACCGCCGAGATGCGTGGGCACCCACCAGGTGTCACTCGCATCCTTCGGCCGCACCGGATAGGCGCGCTGGGCCGCTTCGAGAAGCTCCTGCACCCGCTCCCGCAGCCGCCGGGTGATCGCACCCGCGTACTGGTCGGTGGGGGCTTCGACCGGCTCGCCGACCCGGATCGTCACCGGGATGTGGCTGCGCTTGAAGTTGCGCGGCCGACCCTTGGTCCAGATCCGCTGGGTCCCCCACA
Organism: Streptomyces sp. NPDC005181; assembly: GCF_040608395.1. Classification (NCBI taxonomy): domain Bacteria; kingdom Bacillati; phylum Actinomycetota; class Actinomycetes; order Kitasatosporales; family Streptomycetaceae; genus Streptomyces; species Streptomyces sp. NPDC005181. The sequence continues at coordinate 2,082 of NZ_JBEXID010000073.1, read as the reverse complement.
GCGCCATCGGGATCAGCGGCACACCGGCCTCCTGGGCCAGTCGTGCGGCGCCCGACTTGAAGCTCTTCAGGGTGAACGACTGCGAGATGGTCGCCTCGGGGAAGACGCCGATGATCTCGCCGGACCGCAGCGAGGCGAGCGCGTGCGCATACGCGTCCTCGCCCTGATTCCGGTCGACCGGGATGTGCTTCATGCCGCGCATCAGCGGACCGGAGACCTTGTGCCGGAAGACCGATTCCTTCGCCATGAAGCGGACCAGCCGCTTCTGCGGCAGAGCGGTCAGCCCGCTGAAGATGAAGTCGAGATAGCTGATGTGGTTACTGACCAGTACGGCACCGCCGGCCTTCGGGATGTGCTCCGAACCCTGAGTGTCGATCTTCAGGTCCAGCGCCTTGAACATGGTGCAAGCGGCGCCGATGACCGGCCGATAGACGAGTTCTGCCATCTGGGGAAGACCCTTCTTCTGCGCCTGAGGAGGGTTCTCCCGGCGGAAGTTACGCAGCCGTAGGTTTTCGGCATTGCGCCGATCGTGCCCCATGTGCGTCGCGCTGGCCAGTCTCGGGGGGCACGGGGCGCGAGATTCTCGTCACGTGGAACCGCCGGGAATGCCTCCGTGTCCCGCGGCGCTGACCCTTTGCGAAGAGCTCTGACAGGAGGACCAAGGTGGATGGGCAGACGCATGCGAGAAGGCTGGACGCGGCCCAACTCGGCGCGGAATTGGGGGACCGGGCCACCCTTGTGCAGTTCTCCAGCGCGTTCTGTCAGCCCTGCCGGGCCACCCGCCGCACCCTCGACGAGGTGGCGCGCATGGTCGACGGCGTCGCCCACGTCGAGATCGACGCCGAGGCGCATCTCACTCTCGTACGCGAACTCGACATCAGCCGTACGCCGACAGTGCTGGTGCTCGACGCGACCGGCCGGATCGTCCGCCGAGCGGTCGGGCAGCCACGCACCGTGGATGTCGTCGCCGCGCTGGGGCACGCGATGTGACGGACCGTGATGCATCTCCCACATTGCGGAACCCGCTTGACTGCACCCACCACGCATCGTCAGTCTGACGCTATGCCGTCGGAACTCCTTCTCTACGGCCGGGCCCACGTGGACCTGGCCCGCAACGCGAGTGCGCGCTGTCCGGGTGCCTGAGCACCCACGGCCCCGTATGCCTCCCTCGCAGAAGGACAGCTCCCCCATGACGGCTTCGCCCGAGCTCGGCACCGCCCGCACGGCATCCCCCGACCTCCTCCGCTCCGTCTTCCGGCGGCACGCCGCCGGTGTCGCCGTGATCACCGCCGCCGGTGACCGGCCGGTCGGCTTCACCGCCACCTCCCTGAACTCCGTCGCAGCCGAGCCGCCGCTGATCTCCTTCGGCGTGGGGACCTCGTCGTCCAGCTGGCCGGTCGTGGCAGAGGCCGAACACATCGGCGTACACATACTCGGCGAGCACCAGCAGGAACTGGCTGCCACATTCGCGCGCAGTGGCGCCGACCGGTTCGGTCCGTCCACCTATTGGCGCAATGGGCCGGAAGGAGTGCCGGTGCTCGACGGAGTGCTGGCGTGGCTGGTCTGCCGCGTGGTGGCACGCATCCCGGCGGGCGACCACCGGATCGTGATCGCGGAGGCCGTCGTCGGCGATCCGGCCGGAGCCGGCCGCCCGCTCCTCTACCATCAGGGCCGTTTCGCGGCGCTGCGGGACTGAGAATCCCAGGCGGCGCTTGGGCGCCGAGCGTCGGCCAAGTCACAGTCAAAGCGCTTGCTTATGGGTGACGTACTGGGTGTACTGACGAGTAATATTCTGCTCGGAGCCTCGGTCGCCCCGACCGGAATCCGCCCCATCAGGCGCCTATGCTGCGTGCATCAAGGCAGCCCAGAAATGACGATGCAGTAGGAGAGCCGGCGTGAGCTTGAGGATCGTTGTCTGTGTGAAGTACGTGCCCGACGCCACCGGTGACCGGCATTTCGCCGATGACTTGACGCTGGACCGTGAGGATGTCGACGGTCTGTTGTCGGAGCTGGACGAGTATGCGGTGGAGCAGGCGCTGCAGATCGCGGGCGAGGCGGGCGATGCGGAGATCACCGTGCTGA
>NZ_JBEXID010000072.1:0-34741 GCF_040608395.1 Streptomyces sp. NPDC005181 | reverse complement strand
GCAACGGGACTCCCGATGATCGCCTTGCCTCAGCAACAAGTTGATCTATCAGGACGTCCCGTTGCTCATTCACCAGGGCTTGACCTGCCGCTCAAGACTCAAACGCAACGGTGTTGACTTCATGCCTCCCAAACCAGTGTCGAAGTGCTGTCCGTTCTCATGGACGAAGCCAGCCGGCAGCGTCCTCGGGAAAACATAGGGTTCCACCACGGCGGCCGTCCGCGACAGCGCGCGGTTTCGATATGGCGGGACGTCACATGGGCTTCAGCTGCGTGCGCAAGAGACAGAACTCGTTGCCCTCGGGGTCGGCCAGGACATGCCAGCTCTCTTCTCCGGTCTGGCCGATGTCGACAGGCACGGCGCCCAGTGCGAGCAACCTGGCCAGCTCAGCGTCCTGGTCGCGGTCGGTGGCGTTGACATCGATGTGCAGCAGGAGCTTCCCGAGCCGGGGGTTGCGGCCCGCATTGAAGACGAGGGTTGGCTGTGCGCCGCCGAATCCGACACCGGGCGGGCCGATTTGGATGCTGCCGTCAGCTTCTCGAGCCAGCTCGACGTAGCCGAGGACATCGCACCAAAATCCGGCCAGCCGGCCAGGGTCTTCCGCGTCGATGACGAGTTCGCTGATTCGGCATGCCATGCAGCGAGGATAGGTGCGCCGGCCCGGCCCTGGCCCCATCCGAGCGGCACGAGTGTTCGAGGCGTCCTACGCGGGTGTGAGATTCCCGCAATAGCGGCCACGGCGGAGCCGAAGTTATGGACAGGGTTTGATGTTGTCCGTCGTCCAGGAGTTCTTCGGCGCTGCCACCCCGACCGGCGGAACGCGGCCCAACGCAGGCTGGCATGCTCGTCCCCTGGTCTGTGGTTCCAAGCCGCGCGGCCCTGTCGCCACCCGCCAGAAGTGGCTTCCTCGGCACCGCGAGCGCCTCTCCTGCAGTACCTGGGCCGTCGCATCCACTACCCGGGTGCGGTACGAAGTCCGGTGTGAACGATCAGACTCAGCCCGCGACTGTTCGCGTGTTCATCGCCCTCGCCCCGCCCGACCACGCGAAAGAAGAACTAGCCCGGGAGCTGCGCCCCGCCTATGGCACACACCCTCACATGCGGTGGAACCGCATCGAAGACTGGCACATCACCCTGGCGTTCCTCGGGGAGCTACCGGCCGAGACAGTTCCGCTCCTGCGACCGCCTCTCGCCAACCTTGCAGCGGACCACCAACCACTCTGTTTGGCACTACGCGGCAGCGGAACCTTCGACGACCGGGTGCTGTGGAGCGGAATCGACGGAGACCTCGATGAGCTGCACATGCTCGCCGCCGATGTGCGTACCGCCGTCAAGAACTGCGGGGTCGCCTTCGAGGATCGGCCCCTGCGCCCCCATCTGACGTTGGCCCGTGCCCGCCGAGGAGATCGATCCTCGGCAGGAGAAATCGCCGAAGGGTTCGCCGGCTTCACCGGATGCCGATGGCTTGCCGAACGTCTGCACCTGGTCGGCAGCAACGTCGGCCGTAGCCGCGGACCGATCCACTACCGCGACATCAAGGCTTGGACCCTCGGCAACGGGAACTCCACTGGATCTTGAACGAACCAACGGCGACCTGGGAAAACGTGATCACCTCGGGGGCTCCCTCAGAACTCGCGCATCAGGCGCTGGGCGATCACAGCACCGTGGCGGCGCGGGCCCGGCAGGCGGCGGAGGACGCCGACGGGGCGGCGCACGCCGACGCGGTGTCGGAGTACGCCGCCCTGGAGTGGGACGAGTTGCGGGAGGCGGGCCTCAAGCTGCTGACCGGTCCTTCTCCCGCTACTTCGGGTCGCGGTTGAACAGCGACTTGGACCAGAAGTAGCCGAGCACGGCCAGCCCCAGGCACCAGGCGACCGCGAGCCACCCATTGTGGCCGATCTCGCTGCCCAGCAGCAGCCCGCGCAGCGTCTCGATGGCCGGGGTGAACGGCTGGTACTCGGCGATCGGCTGGAACCAGCCCGGCATCGCGTCGACCGGGACAAAGGCGCTGGAGAGGAGCGGCAGGACCATCAGCGGCAGGGCGTTGTTGCTGGCCGCCTCGGCGTTCGGGCTGGACAGGCCCATCCCGACCGCGATCCAGGTGAGCGCCAGGGCGACGAGCGTCAACAGCCCGAACGCCGCGATCCACTCCAGGGCGGTGGCGTCCGTTGCCCGGAACCCGATGGCCACGGCGACGGCCCCGACGAGGACCACGCTCATCACGCATTGCAGCACGCTGCCGGCGACATGCCCGATGAGCACCGACCCGCGGTGGATCGCCATCGTACGGAAGCGGGCGATGATGCCCTCGGTCATGTCGTTGGAGACGGACACCGCGCTGCCGATCGTGGTGCCGCCGATGGTCAGCATCATGATGCCCGGGACGAGATACGCGATGTACTCGGACCGGTCCGCCCCGCCGTCCCCGATGCCGGCGCTCATCACATCGCCGAAGATGTAGACGAAGAGCAACAGCAGCATGACCGGGGTGAGCAGCAGGTTCAGGGTGAGGGACGGGTAGCGCCGCGCGTGCAGCAGATTGCGGCGCAGCATCGTGGACGAGTCGCGCACGGCGAGGGAGAGGGCGCTCATCGGACAGCCTCCTTGGCCTGGTTGGGCTGGCTGGGCTGGCTGGGCTGGCTGGGCACACTGGAGCTGGTCAGGGCGAAGAACACGTCGTCGAGGTCGGGGGTGTGCACGGTCAGCTCGTCCGCCTCGATGCCGGCGGAGTCCAGCCAGTCGAGGATGGAGCGCAGCTCGCGCTGGCTGCCACCGCTGGGGATCTGAAGCGACAGCGCCTCGTCGTCCCTGGTGACCTCGCGCAGAGCGGAGGCGGCGCTCTGGTACGCGGACGAGTCGGAGAAGCGGAGCCGGACGTGTCCGCCGGGGATGAGCCGCTTCAGCTCGTCGGCGCTCCCCTCGGCGGCGACCTTCCCGTCGTTCAGTACCGCGATGCGGTCGGCGAGCTCGTCGGCCTCCTCCAGGTACTGGGTGGTGAGGAAGACGGTGACTCCGTCGGAGACCAGCTCGCGGATGATCTGCCACATGTTGTGGCGGCTGCGCGGGTCGAGGCCGGTGGTCGGCTCGTCGAGGAAGGTGATCCGCGGGTTGCCGACCAGCGTCATGGCGATATCCAGACGCCGCTTCATGCCGCCGGAGTAGGTGGAGGCGGGCTTCTTCGCGGCCTCCACCAGATCGAAGCGCTCCAGCAGCTCGGCGGTGACCCGCCGCCCCTCACGCTTGGACAGGTGGTGCAGGTCCGCCATGAGGAGCATGTTCTCCTCGCCGGTGATCAGGCCGTCGACGGCGGAGAACTGCCCGGTGACGCCGATCGCGGCGCGGACCCCGTCCGGTGACGTGGCGACGTCGTGGCCCGCGACCTGGGCCTGCCCGCCGTCGGCGGTGATGAGCGTGGACAGGATCTTTACGGCGGTGGTCTTGCCCGCGCCGTTCGGGCCGAGCAGCGCGAACACGGACCCGGCCGGGATGCGCAGATCGATGCCGTCGAGGACGGTCTTGTCGCCGTACGACTTGCGCAGACCGACGGTGGAGACGGCGGTCGGCGACGGGTGACCGTCACCCTGTCTGGATGTGGGCATGACAGAAGAAGGCATGGGGCCCTCCCGTTCGAAGGCTGAAGTGGCTGGGGAGTGAGTTGAGTTGAGGCCGGTTCTTCTGGGGTCAGGCCTTGGCTCGGCGGACGTCGATGTTGCCGTGCCGGGTGCGGGCGCGGATCTTGACGGTGTCCTCGGTCTTCTCCGGGGTCTCGGACGCGGTGAGCGTGTTGCGCACCTGGCCGGAGCCCGAGCTGACGTCGAGCCAGGCGGCCGTGCCCTCGCGGATGCCGACCTCGATGGCGCCGTAGGAGGTCTCCAACTGGACGGTGCCGCGGGCCACGTCGTCCACGCGCAGGGTGCCGTGGGCGGTGGTGGCGGTGACCGAGTCCTCGGCGCGCCGGATCTCGATGTCGCCGTTGGCGCCGCTCACCCGCAGCTCGCCGGTCGCGGCGCCGACGGTCGTGGTGCCGTGCGAGTTCTTCAGGACGGCGGGGCCGTCGATGAGGCCGACGCGCAGGCTGCCGGAGCTGGTGGTGATCTCGGCCATGCCCTCGACCCGGTCCACGGTGATCGAGCCGTGCGACGCGGTCAGCTTCAGCGGGCCGGTGGTGTCGAGGCGGACGTCGCCGGACGAGGTCTTCACGCGGACCTCGCCGAGCCGGCCCTGGCCGAGCACCTGGGTCCAGGCGCCGGACATGTCGATGCGCGAGCCCGTGGGCAGTTCGACCGTCACGTCGACGGTGCCGGTGCGGCCGAACAGATTGGACTTGGGCGTCCTGACGGTCAGTACGCCGCTCGCGTACGTGGCCTCGGTCTGGTCGGCCGCCCGTACGTCCTGGTCCCGCTTCTGGTCGCGGGGCCGCACCTCGACGACGGTGTCGAGGCGGTCGCGCGCGGTGAACTGGATGGAACCGGCCTCCACGTGCGCCGTGGCCGAGATCGGTTCGGGAGTGTCGAAAGAAGGCATGGCTGTCCCGTCCTCTTGGGTCTTTGGGTCGTCCCCGATGGTGGGACGTGGTGTGGGTGAAGTGGTGCGGGCGGAGGTGCGGCTAGCGCACCCAGCCCGTGAAGCTCTGTCCGATGGTCTGGGTCTTCTCCGTCGTACGCGGCCGGGTGCCGCCGTCGATCGCGGCCGACACGGCGCGCACCAGCCACGCGTTGACCGACAGGCCCTCGCGGCTCGCGGCCTCCTCGGCGCGCGCCTTGAGGTGGGCCGGCAGACGCAGGTTGACGCGGGCGGTGCCGCCCTCGTCGCCGTCGGCCAGGGCCGGGGTCTTGAGCGGTTCGACGGGCGCGGCCGGCTCCGCGGGGGCGCCGCCGCCGGTGGGCGGCGGTGTCACCACGAAGTCGGGGTCGAGCCCGCGCAGCCGTACGTCGACCGAGCCGGGGGCGAGTTCGCGGGTGATCTCGTCCGTCGCGGCGGAGAGCACATTGAGCATGGTCAGCCGGGTCGCCGACTCAAGGGGAGCGGTGAGCCTCTCTGCCAGCTCGCGGGCTTCGTCGCCGCCGGCTTCGGCGGCGACCGCGAGTTCGCGGCGGAGGGTGTCGATATACGGAGTGAGATCCATGACGCCATCATGGCACCACAATGACTCCACACGCAAGGCGCGAGGTGACATCTCTGGGTCGGCGACTGACACAACCCCCTTGACCTGCAAAAACACCCTGGCGCCTACCTGAGCGATTGTGCCGCCATGCGTGCTCGTGTGCTTTTGGGAGCGTGAAATGGCGCCGGGCGACACCGGATGGCGCCAAGCCGTGCCACCCGACGTCATGTGATGCCATGCGATGTCGCAAGGGGGGTGGCCTGCCCCCGCCTCGCGGTCTGCCGCTGGGCCGAGCCCACCCGAGGCGGCATGATCGGGCCCGCCCCGCCTAGCCAGGGCATGTGTGAGGTCGTGATCAAACGCGCCGACCCGGATCCGCCCTCCGGGTGGATCCGGCAGGAAGACGGTTGTGACGCGCAGGCAACTCGCCGATGAGCAATGGACGTTGATCGAGCCGCACCTGCCGATAGGCGACTACGTCCGCCTCGGTCTGCACCACTCCCAGCTCCGCATTCACCAGCCGTACCCGGTGGGCGTCCTCGCCTCCGAGCCGGGCCGCCTCCGCCGCATGCTCCTTCAGCTGTTCTGTACCTGGTGAATCCCCGCCGCCTGATCCGAGACGCTCCCCGTATGCCGACGATCTCGACGTCGGGGTCACTCTGGTCCCGAGTGATGTTGGCTGGTTCTACAGTTCCTATCCAGGAGGCGTAGATATATATTCGCCCCCAGTGCTGCCGCCCGTGACGCTCTGAGGACGGCGCATCCAGCCTGGCTCTCCACCGACCGAAGCGGCATGCGAGCTCCTCGCCCTCCCGCCACCCCTCGGCGCCTGCGGTGGCTGGCCTGATCGGCCGGTTCCGGGGTCGTGCATCGGATCCCACGCAGGCGCAGATAGGCTCGGTCGGCGCGTGAGGAGTGGGCCTTGTCGGCCTGCACTCGCAGGGGGCGGACGCGAGGACGCCCCATTCCGAGCCGGGGAACGCGGATGCCTTCCAGGACGGCCGTGAACTGCGGGCTGTCGCCGCGCCGGCCGGCTGTGACTAACAGCAGAGTGGCCTCTGCCTTTGTTCGCAGGCCAGGTGAATCTTCGTAGTCCAGCCTCCCCGGGACCGGCCCAGACCATGGTCATCAGGCTCACTGCGGCTTCCACCTGGCGGCTCCTTCTGGCCCTGCCCGTCCCGGGCGGGCACCAGACGCGTGCTGATGAGCCCGGCAGATCGTGGAGTCGACGTTCACTTCCCAGGTAATCAGCCCGGCAGTATCTGCCCGGGACTGCAGCCTGGTCAGCAACACCGACCACGTGCCATCACGCTGCCACCGGCGGAAGAGCCCATAGACCGTCTGCCACGGTCCGTACTCGCCAACGGATCCCGTCGATCAACTTCCGCCGACACATCGAGGGGCTGCCCATCACAGCGACCGGCAACAACGGCGCGAGCGCCGCCCATTGGCCATCTGAAAGATCCCCTCGCCCCACACCAAGAGCATCACGCCTCGGGGTGGGCCAGAGAGTCCACTTCCAAAACGCGGCCTAGAGGTTGTCCCGTATGGGGTGGTAGTTATCCCCTGGGGGTCATGTTGTGGAGCAGTTGGCCGGCCTGAGACCAGGGCTCAGGACCCAAAGGGCCCCATGTTCTGGCTCTTAGCGTTCGCCGTGCCCAGCCCTTGTGCGAGTCCCTGGTTCGCTGCCCCACGCTCCAGTGCCCCGCGTTCCCCCGAGCCGCCTCTGCGCCGCAGCGCGACCAAGCACACCCCGACCGCGGCCGCGAGCACAACCACCATGGAAACAATCAAGATCATGTGTCCCCCGTTTGTCTGGCGGAACCGTCCTGTGGTCCTGTGTTGATCTGCATTGTCGCCTGCCGCCTGTTCAAAGGGAAGTCCGATTCTTGTGCGCTTGGGATATCCCGGGTCGGCGCCTGCCGGAGCCGGCGGCCCGCAGGCTGGCCGCCTCCGGCCTGACCAACAAGCAGGTAGCAGAGCGCCTGTTCCTCTCCCACCGGACCGTCGGCGCCCACCTCTACCAGATCTACCCGAAACTGGGCCTCACCTCCCGTGCCATGCTGCGAGACGCCCTGGAATCCTGATCTCCCGCGGAGAACCAGCCGTAGACAGACAGAGGCGCACTCACGGCCGCTGCACCTGGATGAAATTCCAAGGGGTCAGTGGTCACAGGCCGCCAGTGAGCGCAGGACGGGTTGTCCGGTGTGGTCGCTGTGCCAACTCGCGGCGGTCAGCGCGAGGACTCGCAGCACGACGCGGACGACGACGCCGCCGGGCGTGCGCCCTCGGTGCTGTTCGAGATCGAGTTGGCCTTCGAAGGTCTCCTCGACCGACTCGATGACCCGCCGCAATGGCTTGAACAGGGACGCTCCGGGCCGTTCCGGCTCGCCTTTGCGGGCCGGCCGCAGCAGCCGGATGTCCTGCTCGGCCAGTTCGTGTTCGAAACCCCGGCCGAAGTAGTTCTTGTGCCGATCAGTGTCTGGGCGGGCCGGCCGGCAACGAGGCCGGGCCCGGCCGCAAGCAGGCCCAGCAGGGCCTCTCCCTCGTCAGCCCTTGGCACCGGTCAGGGCGAAAGCGACGGACAGGCCCTGAAGGGTGCACACGAGGTGCAGCCGCAGACCCCAGAAGAAACGGCTGCGACTGGCGCAGTACCCGTACTCGGCCATCCGGCCAGGTCGGAGCGCTTGACGGTCCCGATTCCGGCGCCGGCCGAAGAACCGTTTCGCCACGTCCCGTTGGACGACCCATGAGCCCGACGTCGCCCGAGCGGAGGTGAACGGACGGTGATCCTACGCCAGTTGGACACGTCGGCCAGGTTCAGCAGCATGGATGCGCGAAAGAGAACTGTGGCGTTGGCTGCGCTGCTGGGTGCGCTGTGCGGCTCCGCGGTGACAGCGGGCGCGACGATGGCGCTGAGCGATGATGCCGTGGTTTCGGTGGAGTCGCAGGTGGCGGAGCCTCAGACACATGCCGACTACATCCGAAAGTGGGAAGCCGCGCTGGAGAAGTCGGGGAAGAAACTTCCGCCGGGCGTGGAGAAGATGACCGACCAGGAGATCTTCGAAGCGATGTGGTCGGAGCTGAGAAAACATATCGTGCCCAAGGAGCAGCCGGCGGTCCCCGCCGACTGACACCAAAGCGAAGGGCCGCCCTCCCCGAGGAAAGGGCCGCACTCAGCGGAAAATGTCCGAACCGGTGTCGTGTGACCGCCCGCGTTCGGCGATGGCTGGACGGACCTCGTGTTGCCGCAGGAGCCGCCGGTACCTGCCGTGACCGCGGTCGACGGACAAGACATCCGGGCGTCCTTGACCTTGTCGGTGAGGGTCGAGACCGTCTGCGTGGACACGGCCCGCGTCGTCGGCCTCGGCCAGGTACGCGAAGATGTCGCCGCGCGTCAGCCGCCGCGCGGACAGGGAAAAGGGGCACCTCGTCGACGCCGGCCGGCCGGCGCTGCCATTCCTGGACGGTCTGCGGCCAGACACTGTCCTCGTGGCCCCGCGGCACCACGATCCCGGTGCGAGAAGTAGCAAAGCAGCAGCTCCGCGCGACTCCCGATGAACGCGCTGGGAGGCTGTGCCTCCCAGCAGGTAGTAAGCCGGTCGTGGCTTCGCTACGGGTCACGGGCGCATGATGAACACACGGAAATCCGACGGCGGGGCCGGCCATGACCCGGTCCCTGATCTGCGGGGAGCACCCGCAGGCCGGCGCCTCAACGGGTCGGCTACGGCCGTCGGACCGGGATCCTGCAAGACCGCGGCACCTATCAGGACACTGCGTGGCGCGTCCCGCAGGGCACGTTCGACGGTGCGCACCAGGCCATCGGGGTCAACTACTTCGGTGCTCGGGCCGTTTGTCGGGCGATCGCCTCGGTCCTGAGGCGAAGCAGCGGCGGCGTACCGGCGAGGATGCTGTCGATTCGATCCAGTGTCCACACCATGCACGGCCCGGAGGCATCCGATGAACCGCAAGCGCCCTGGAACGGGTCCGCTCACTGTGAGAGTGTTCGTCTTTCCGGGGGTGCGGCTGCTCGATGTGACCGGTCCCATCGAGGTGTTCACGACGGCGAACGAGTTCGGCGGGCACTACCGGGTGCAAATTGTGTCCGAGGCCGGGGCGCAGGTGATCACCTCCGCCGGGACGCGCCTCAGCGCTGACCTCTGCGTCGACGATGTGCACGAGCCGTGCGACGTCCTGGTGATCCCGGGCGGTCCGCAATGGGAAACGGTGATCAAGGACGACGCTCTTTTGGATGTCGTCCGGCAACTGAACGAGAGGAGCAGCTGCACGGCGTCGGTGTGCACAGGAGCGTTTCTGCTGGCCGCGGCCGGACTCCTCAATGGGCGCCGCGCTGCGACGCACTGGCGGCATTCACGGCAACTGGCCTCTCGTTTCCCGTCCGTGAAGGTTGAACCGGACGCCATCTTCGTACGGGACGGGCAGATGATGACTTCGGCAGGTGTCAGCGCCGGTATCGACCTGTCCCTGGCACTGGTCGAAGATCACTACGGTGCGGAAGTCGCACGATCGGTTGCCAAGGACATGGTCGTCTTCATGCAGCGACCGGGTGGCCAGTCCCAATTCAGCGTCCGCTCCCGGACGTCACACACCCAGCAGGAGACGCTCCGCCGAGCCCTGGATGCCGTCGCCGAGAACCCCGGGGCCAACCACACCCTGACAGCCATGGCCCGCAGGGCAGGCATCAGCGTCCGTCACGTAACCCGGCTCTTCCGCGAAGAGGTGGGAACCACTCCAGCCCGGTATGTCGAGCAGGTCAGGCTGGAGGCCGCCCAGGTGCTGCTCGAGACAGGCGACGACCCCATGCCGGTAGTCGCGCGACGCACAGGATTCGGCTCACCCGAATCACTCCGCAGAGCGTTCGTGCGACACCTGGGGGTGACACCCGGCGCATTCCGGACCAGCTTCCGAACGACCGGGCGCGGGCACGAAGAACACGGTGCCCGCGCCGACGCCGCGCGGCGGCGGCGGCGCTGCAGGGCGTGAGCAACCGCCGGTCTGTTCCCCTGCTGTGCGAAGACCCTACGGTCCGTACCCACCGGACCCACCCAACGCCGCGTCACATGCCAGCGACGGAAGCCAAGGCAAGGTGCAGGTCACCGCCGGCGAGGCAACCACCCGCATGATCCGACCGGTCCAAGACCGATCGCGGTGACCGTACAGCCGTTCTCGCACGTACGGCCACTGACGCCGGCGGGCCCGCGCCGCCGATCTCATAGTCATGAACGTGGGCCAAGCCAAGGACAGGTACTGATCCAACACGTCCCACGACAAGAGACTCCCGTCAACCGCGAAGTCCGGCCAAGGACCGCCCCGTAACCCCTGGTGGATCAGCGCACGGCCTCGATGCGGCACATCACAACGCAAAGGGCCGCCCTCGTAAGGGACGTACTCGGGCGTTCCGACAACGCAGCGCGGTACCGTAGCTGTTATCGTGCGCCCGACAGGGAATACGAGACAGCCCCGAGGCAGCGCGCGCTTGTTGCAGGCGCGAAGCTTGCACTCCGCGTCGGTGTCCACGCGCGTCCATCTGGTGCCCTCGGCCGGACTTCTTGACGACCGTCGGACGCCCGCACTGGTGCTGTGCCGGCATGGCGCCTCCGTACAGGCCCCATGCAACCGGACACTCCTCGGATCCGGTCCGAGAGGTGTCCGGAACAAAAAACCGCGAGCCGCAGTCCGCGGGGCCCGACTTCCGCACCGTTGCAGCCGGCACGGTCAGTTGTGGGCAGCACGGTCAGTGGAACGCCGACATCACGAGATCCTGCTGTTCGCCGGCATGCCGCCGGGCGGACCCCGCGGCGGGGGCCGGCGCCTGCGTTCGGCTGACGCATGCGATCGGACGGCTCGCCAGCCGGTGCACATGTGGTCCCACGAAGGACCATGCTCCTTGGTTCTCCGGCTCCTCCTGCACCCATCGCACCTCGGCGTCGGCGGGGAAGCGGGCGAGTTCCGCGCTGAGCTCGTCCTCCGGGAACGGGTAGAGACGCTCCAGGCGGACGATCGCGGTGTCCGACAGGTCAGCGCTTCGCCGATGGGCGTCCAGGTCGTAGAAGACCTTGCCCGAGCACACCAGCACGCGCCTGATCCGGGCGGTGTCCGCCGTCTCGTCCGCTATGACCGTACGGAACGCGCCCGTGGTGAGCTCCGTCAGCCCGGAGGTGGCTGCCTTCGACCGCAGCATCGACTTCGGGGTGAAGACGACCAGTGGCCTTTTGTGCTCGCCGAGCGCTTGCTGCCTGAGCAGATGGAAGTAGTTGCCCGGCAGGGAGGGCATCGCGACGGTCATGTTCCCCTGCGCGCAGAGTTGGAGGAATCGCTCGATCCTGCCGGAGGAGTGGTCGGGCCCCTGCCCTTCCAAGCCGTGCGGCAGCAACAGCGTCACCCCGGAGCGCTGACCCCATTTCTGTTCGGACGACGAGATGTACTCGTCGATCACAGTCTGGGCTCCGTTGGCGAAGTCGCCGAACTGGGCCTCCCACAGCACCAGAGCGTCGGGCCGCGCCAGTGAGTAGCCGTACTCGAAGGCCAGCGCTCCCAGTTCGGACAACATCGAGTCGTACGGTGCAAAGCTGGCAGCCCGCGGGCCGAGGGAGCTCAGCGGCGTGTGCTCCACGCCGGTGCGCCGGTCGGTGAGCACAGCGTGCCGTTGGCCGAACGTGCCGCGGCGGGAATCCTGCCCGGCCAGTCGCACCGGAACCCCGTCCAGCAACAGGGAGCCAATGGCCAGTGTTTCTGCGGTGGCCCAGTCGATCGTTCCCGCATCCAGCATCGTGGTACGCCTCCGCAGCTGCGGAAGAACGCGCGGGTGCACGGTGAAGCCTTCCGGCATACCGGTCTGGGAAGCCATGACGTGACGGGCGGTCGCCTCAGTGATCGCGGTCGCCACCTGGGGGGCGGCCACACTCTGAGCATCCACAGGGTTCACGGGCTTCGGGGACTGGGGCGCCGACAGCGCCCGGGTCTCGGTGAAGGCCCGCTCAAGGTGCCCCTGATAGTCCCGCAATGCACCTTCCACCTGCCGCTCGCCGATGTCCCCCCGGCGCACCAGCGCCTCGGCGTGCAGCTTGCGCACCGAAGCCCTGACGTCGATGCGGTCGTACATCGCCGGCTGCGTGATGGAGGGATCATCGACCTCGCTGTGCCCGTGGCGCCGGTAGCAGATCAGATCGACGACGACGTCCTTGTGGAACGTCTGACGATAGTCGAAGGCCAGGCGCGCGACCCGGGCAACGGCCTCGGGGTCGTCCCCGTTGACGTGGAAGATCGGGGCTTCGACCGTCCTTGCCACGTCGGTGGCGTATAGGCTCGAACGGCCGCTGGCGGGCAAGGTCGTAAAACCGAGCTGGTTGTTGATGACGATGTGGACCGTCCCGCCGGTGCGGTAGCCGGGCAGCTGTGACATGTTCAGCGTCTCGGAGACCACGCCCTGACCGGCGAATGCCGCATCGCCGTGCACGACGATCGGCAATACGGGGAACGCTTCGCCACCGTCTGCGGCCCACTCCTGCTTAGCGCGCACCACCCCCTGGGCCACCGGCCCCACGATCTCCAGATGCGAGGGGTTCGCCACGACGGAGACCGCGATCGTGCCGCCGTCCAGGGCACGGTAGGTCCCTTCCGCACCGAGGTGGTACTTCACGTCGCCGGATCCCTGGACCGACCGGATGTCTACAGCATCCTCGAATTCATGGAACATCTCCGCGTAGGACTTGCCGATGATGTTGGCCAGAACATTGAGCCGGCCCCGGTGTGCCATACCGATGACAGCTTCCCTCACTCCTTGCCCGATGGAACGGAGCAGCAGGGCGTCGAGCAGCACGATCGCCGACTCGCCGCCTTCAAGCGAATACCGCTTGTGCCCCACGTACTTGGTCTGCAGGAACGTCTCAAAGGCCTCTGCCGCGCCCAACCGGTAGAGAATCTGCAATTGTTCGGCGACGTCCGGCCGGGGCCGAGGCGATTCGATCCGCTGCTGGACCCAGCGACGTTCCTGGGAGCTTTGGATGTGCATGTACTCAGTGCCGACGCTACGGCAGTAGAATTCCTGCAACGCATTCAGCACGTTACGAAGAGTCATGGTGGCCTGCCCGGCGAACCCGTCGACGACGAACTCATTTTGCAGGTCATCGTCTCGCAGCCCGAACGCCATGATGTCGAGCTCCGGATGTGCGACCACCCGCCCCGCTCTGAGCGGGTCGGTATCGGCCACCAAATGCCCGCGGACTCGATACGCGTCGATGAGCGCGGCAACACGGACCGCCTTGATCGCCGCCTCGCCCGTACTCTCATGCGCAGTCGTCGCACCATTGCCCGCCTGCCGACCGGCCTCCGGAACCGGGGACGCGAAGAACTCCCTCCAGGTCCGGCCGACCGAGCCGGGGTCGTCCAGGTACCGCTCGTACTGCTCGTCCACGAGCCATTCATTGATGCCGAAGCGTGATTGCGACGCCACTGTGTGGATCGCCTTCTTTCCTCATCCGGAACGACTGACCGCGAACACGGCCGCACTGCCCGGTCATCACTCACCGTGCCTGCGGACTCCGCTACCACCGACCATCCGCCGTGGACGCGAACCCATCCGACCCTGTCGCCCCACCGACGCCAGGGCATCACGGGAGCCGAAACAGACACCCAGGAATGCCATAACAGCGTCACATCAGGACATCGCAGTAGGAACGCCGCCTCCACGGCTTCGTTGATCTCCAAGAACAGCGTTTGCCGACGGTTTCCGAAGGCCGTTGGCGATCAACACCCGACCAGGCACCACTCGACACCCGGCAGGATGCTCCCGTAACCCGACGGCCCCCCAGGTTCAGGACCAGGCGATCTCACCGCTCCGGTCGACGAAGCGTCCGGAGCCGGCCCCGGGCCTTTCGGTGGCGAGACCCACAATCGCGTCCGTCCCTTCGCTGACAGTCTGGGGACCACTGTGGCCGTTGAGGTCGGTCGCCGTGTAGCCGGGATCGGCGGCATTGATACGGATGTCCGGCAGAGCTTTGGCGTACTGGGTGCTCAGCATCGTCAGCGCCGCCTTCGAGGCGGTATAAAGCGGCGCGACCACCATGGACTCGGGCCTCAACGGGTCGTGGGTGTGGGCGAGCGAGCCCGTTCCGCTGCTGACGTTGACGATGACCGGATCCGATGACCGGCGCAGCAACGGCAAGAACGCGGTGGTCGTCCGGACCACACCGGCGAGGTTGACGTCGAAGACACCGAGGACGTCGCCACCGGTCAGGGTGCTGGGATCACCGGCGGGCCATGGATACCGGCGTTGTTGATCAGAACATGGCGGGACCGGTTGCCCCCATCGGCCGCGGCCCTGCCGGTCGGCCCGGCACGCCGCGCGGCCGGGCTACGCCGCGAAGAACTCGCCGAACTCGCGGACGTATCCGTCGACTACATCGTGCGCCTCGAGCAAGGACGCGCCACAACACCCTCGGCACAGGTAGTCGCGTCCCTTGCACGTGCCCTGCAGCTGACCCTCACCGAACGCGACCATCTGTACCGCCTGGCCCGTCTCGCACCACCAACGAACGACGCAAACCGCTCGACCGCGCCTGAGCGGACCCCTCCGGCGCGTTTCGGCTTGGAAACGAGGTGTCCTGAGAGTGTCTGCGGCCCTCGGCGGGGTGGCCGTGGGTGATTGGGTGGCGGTCGCGAACAGCGTGCGCTGCCCGGCGAGGCAGGCGCGGATCCCGAGCGCGACGGCGAGGTGGGTCTTGCCGGTGCCGGGTGGGCCGAGCAGGATCACGTTCTCGCGGGCGTGCCGGAAGTCGAGCTGTCCGAGGTGCTCGACGGATCCATCCACATGACCTGCCAGCCGTGGCCGTCGAGGTCGAAGAAGCTGCGTGAGTACATGAAGCCGTGGTCCTCGGGGCCATCCGCCTCGGAGCCGCCCGCGGCGAGCGCAGCCTCAGCGACCGTGTCAACCTCATCGCGGGCTGACACGCTGAAGCAGTAGAGCGCCAGCGTGTGCGTGGTGGGATCGGCCATCGGCAGCTTCGCGAACTGCGCGAACGTCTCGTGGCTGAGCAGCATGACGGAGGCTTGCTCGCCGACCAGCATGCAGGCGGCGGTCTCGTCGGTGAACATCGGGTTGTAGCTGAACCCGAGCCGCGCGAAGAACGCCTTGCTGCGCTCGATGTCCGCCACGGGGATGTTCACGAACAGCATGCGGCCGGCGTGTGCGGGAGTGGTCATGGTGGGTCTCCAGTCCGAGGTTCGATGGTGTACGCCGGGGTAGACCGGCCCAGCCTGCGGAACTCATCGGTGGATTTCGGAACTCGCATCGAGCGACAGGCCGAAGCCGGGGGGAACAGCTGTCAAGGCCGGTTGAAAAGTGGACCAGTCGCGCGCGCCGCAGCGGACCCCTCCGGCGCGTTTCGGCTCGGAAACGACGCGTCCTGAGCGTGTCTGCGGCCCTCGGCGAGGTGGCCGTGGGTGATCGGTCAGGCGATTTCGGCGATTTTCGTGGCGGGGCGGGCGTCGAGGTCTTTGCCGCGCAGTCGGTAGCTGTCGCCCTTGAGGCTGAGGATCTCGGCGTGGTGGATGAGCCGGTCGATCATCGCGGTGGCGGCCATGTCGTCGCCGAAGATCTCGCCCCACGCGCTGAACGGCTTGTTGCTGGTGACGATCACGAGGGTCTTGCGGGCCGGGAACCTGGCGGCCTTGATCCGGCCCTCGCCGCCGTGGCTGCCGCGGGAGGCGACCTCGGTTGAGAGCAGCGCTTCGGCGAAGCGCTCATAGCTCCACTGCTCCTCGCGGGCCCGGTCGGCCAGCACCGGCAACGCGCGGGCCGCCGCGGGCGCCTTCAGCGCACGGAACAGGTGCGCGAGCTCAGACGCGGCTCATGAAGCAAGCGACTCTGCGCGACATCGTGCTCCTCGACCCCGTTGTGGCCCTCGGCGGCGCAAGACATGTCAGCCTCGTGCGCACCATCTGGCCGCACGCCCGCACACCGCTGGCAGGGACACGCGGCATGGATGAGCAAATGCCCCGACTCGCAGTGTTGCGCAACGGGCGGAATCAGCCGCTGATGTGACACCACATGCCGCTACTGGAAGGCGCCCCGGCCCTCGGCCGACAGCCGCGTGGCCACACGACCACGCACGCAGCGCATGGCATCGACGGCATGCCGGTGTCTAGGAGCCTCCTGCGGGCGACCAGGCCACGGCGCGGTCGGCGATGGCCCCGACCGCGCCGCGGAACAGCCACCATTTGAGTCCCGAACGGCAGATGCCGGGACGGATGACCTCGCCAGAGCCACTGCGCCGACGATCACGCGAAAGCCACGATGGGCCCGCTCCAAACGCGCGGAGCGGGCCCATCAGTAACAGGAGTTGTTCATCCCTCGTCGTGTGCCAGCGTCAGATCGAAGGCGTCCCGGCCGGTGGCATCGAGGGTGAGGGGTGTGGCCTGTGCCGGGTACCCCGCAGCCACGACGGTGTAGCGATCGGCTTCGAGACCGGTGAAGGCATAGGAGCCGTCCTCGGCAGTGAGCGTGATACCGACGACGTCGCCCACCGGGTCGATGAGGGTCACGCGGGCCTCGGAGATCGGGCGGCCGTCGGTGGTGGTGCGGACGATGCCACTGAGCACGGTTGCCACGCCGAGCCGCAGGTCCGGCTCGACGGGCCGCCGGCGCGCGTGACCAGCGACGGGCCGGCGGCGCACATGCCTGGCGGCGTGGCGCAGGGAGTGGCCGGCCACCACCACCCAGGCGATGACGAGCAACGCATAGAGCACGACGGCCGTCCAGATGAACAACTGCGAGCCGGTCCGCACCGCGAGGGTGCCGGTGGCAGTCACGCAGGCGCCGACCGGGAAGATGAAAGACCACCACGTGGGCGCGAAGGGCAGCCCGGCACGGATCGTCCGCACAGTCAGCCCTATGGCGAGCGCCAGCCACAACATGGCGAAGCCCCACACCACGATTCCGCCCAGCAGCGCGAAGCCCGCGGTGCCCCGCGCGTACGGCTCGGGCAGCGTGCCCGGCGCCACCACGGCCAGCGCGCCCAGCGCCGTCACCGACTGACCCAACGCCCCCAGACCGATCCACACCGTGGGCACCACCGTTCCGGTCGGTGCGTCGTGGTGCACCAGTCGGCTGTAGATCATGGCCAGCACCAGCAGCGCCGCGACGAGGCCGAGCCCGAGCATCGCGTAGCAGCCCAGTAGCAGGGCGAGCCGCAGCTGCCCGGCCGGTGTGTGGGGGACAAGCAGCGCGCCCGTCGCGGCGGAGACCATCGGCGGCACCACCGGCATCAGCCAGCCGCCGAACGCCGCGTCCGGCGCGAAGCGGTGCCGGGTGATCATCAGATAAGGCACCGTGCACGCTGTGGCAAGACCGAGCACAGTACCCAGCGACCAGAGCACCCAGTCCACAGCCAGCGCCGCCTCGAGCCCGATCACCCGTCGGACGAGCAGCAGCGCCCCGGCACCCACCGTGAGCAGCGCCATCGGCGGCGCGCCGAAGAACTGGGCCATCACCGGATCAGCCGCGTGTACCCCCAGTGCCCGCCGCCTGAGATAGCCGACAGCCAGCAGGACCAGCAGCACCGCGGCGCCCACCCAGACCACCATGGCCGCAGTCCGCAATCCGTGGAAGCCCCAGGGCAAGGTGACCGCCGCGTTGGCGACGATGCCAGTGCCCATAACGGCCGCGAACCAGCTGGGGCCGAGTGCCGGACGCGTCGTCATGTTTTCCGTAGGCGACAAAAGACGGGCGGACGAGGAGGAATTCATGACCCAAACCCTATGGTGGGGTTGGGGCTGCACTGTCGATCCTGTCCAGATGCGAGGGGCCCAGGGCACATATCGAGCGACCGCCATGGGTGGCAATCCCGGAAGGCCGACCAAGTCGGCCGCGACCGTACATCTGCTACGCCGGAGGCACCCCGGCCGACCGGTTACCGACCGCAATTCCCGAGACCACGAGTTGTCCCGTAAAAAAATCTTCGGGGCGGTGAGCCGGTGGTCCCCGACAGTGGCCACCCGCTCCAGCCGACGATGTGGCAGGCCCGCCGGCTTCGACCCGGCTCGCTACGCCGGCGGACCGAAATCGAGCGCACCGTCAACGTGCTCAAAAGCTCGCACACTGTGGCCACAGCTTCGACAAGCACACGTACGCCTCCCACGGCACCGTCACCGCGGCGGCAATAGGCAGGTTGGCTCCCAGTTCGCGGGAGGCCTCGGCTTGTGCCAGTAGTTCCTGGGCCTCGACGCGGGAGGCAGCCGCCGCGACACGGTAGGACCGGGGGCCGTTGGGTGTGCGGAGTGCGGAGTCAGCTCGGTGTCGGCCGCCAGGCGGCTTCGGCGGCCTGCGCGGTGGTGTGGGTGGGGAAAACCTGTTCCAGGCCCACGATGCGGAAGATGCGGCTCACGCGGTCGGGGACCGCCGCCAGGACGATGGCAGCGTTCGCGGCCAGGGCGTGGTTACGGGCGGCGATCAGGACGGTGATCCCGGTGGAGTCGCAGAAGGTGAGGTGTCCGAGATCGAGGACGAGCTGTTGCCCCGCTCGCAGGTCGAGCTCCAGTAGCGCGGTGCGGACGTCGGAGGCGGTGTGGTGGTCCAGTTCCCCGGCAGCTCCATGATCGTTCCGGCGGGGGTGGTGCGGATGTGGAGGGTCAGTTGCTGGGTCACTGCTGCTCTTCACTGGTGGGTCGGGGCACGTTGATGGCCAGGACGGCGGTGTCGTCGTCCACGCCGGTGCCGAAGGTGTCGAGCAGGTCGCGGATCGCGACGATCGTATCCGTGGCGGTGGTGGGTGCGAGGGTGCGGGCGAAGTCGAGGAGGGCTTCGTCGCCGTAGCGGTCGCTGGCTCCGGTGCTCGCGGTGTGGGCTTCGGTGAGGCCGTCGGTGTGCAGCAGCAGGGTGTCGCCGGGGTCCAGGCGGATGGTGGTGGTGGCGATGTGAGCGTCGGGCAGGACGCCGATGAGCTGGCCGCCGGGGGTGGGCAGGTAGTCGGCGGTGCCGTCGGCACGCATCAGAAGGGCGGAGGGATGTCCGCCGCTGGCCAGGGTGACGCGGAAACCGCCCTGGTCGCCGTGGGGGGTGAGCAGGCCGAAGATCACGGTGCAAAACCGGGGGTCAGTCCCGCTGTACTCGTGGTTCAGGACGGTGTTGAGGTTGCAGAGCACGGCTGCGGGGTCCGGGTCGTAGACGGCGGCAGCACGCAGCGTGTAGCGCGCGAGGGAGGTGACGGCCGCGGCGGCGGCACCTTTGCCGCACACATCGCCCAGGAACAGCCCCCAGGTGCCGGCGGCCAGCGGGAAGAGGTCGTAGAAGTCGCCGCCGACCTCGTCGGAGGAAGCGATGTGATAATGCGCGGCGACGTCCACGCCGGGCACGTTCGCCAGGGCCGGCGGCAGCAGAGTCTTCTGCAGGGTGGCGTTCAGGCGCTTGAGGCGTTCGCGTTCCTGCTCGGCCTCCTGGCGGGCGCGCAGCAGCTCGGTTTCGTAGGCGCGCCGGTCACGGGCGTCGAAGACGGTGGTGCGAATCAGCAACGGCTGCCCGTCGCTGCCCGTCTTCACCGTCGAGGTGACCAGGACCGGAAGACGGGAGCCGTCGGCGGCCTTGAGCTCCAGGGCGATGCCGCTGATCTCGCCCTGCATGCGCAGCAGCGGCGCGAAATGCGTCTCGTGATAGAGCCGCCCGCCGACGCTCAGAAGCTCGGAGAAGTGCTTGCGGCCCACCAGGTCACCGCGCTCGTAGCCGAGCCAGTCCAGCAATGTGGTGTTGACCTTGGCGATCTGGCCGTCCAGCAGGGTGGACAGGTAACCGCACGGGGCAGCTATCCAGCTCCCACAAACGGACCCTTCCCCAGGGCTTGATCAGCGGTCCCGGACCGGTCGAGGGGCGACGCCGCGACCCGTAGGGCGATCGATGCGGCGGACGCGGCACCCGGTGCTTGATGTGTTGGGGTCTGGATGGGTCCACCGCCCCGACCCAGCGCCGACGCGTCGACCGCGACGTGCTCTGAGCGGCGGGGGGATTGACATCGTCGATGCGTCAATCATCATGATCTTGGTGTTGGTCCTGAGGCGCCGAGCGATGAAAAGCTGCGGCTCAGCCCCCATCCGGCGGCTTGACGTGCAGCGAGAGGCAAACTCCTTGGGCATCTTCAAGACGAGAAACGGTCCAGTCAAAGGTCATCGGGCCGCTCCCGACGTCGTCTCCGTCCTCGGCATTCCCTATGCCGCCGCACCGTTCGGCGCCAACCGGTTCCGGGAACCACGCCCTTCACCGGCGTGGACCGGAGTGCGGAACTGCACGGACTTCGGCGCGATCGCCCCGCAGTCGGCACAGCTGCCCGGCGCACCCGCATGGTCCCCTGACGACGAGGACATCCTCACCGTCAATATCTGGTCCCCTGCCCCGAAAGGCGGCTGCCTGCCCGTCCTGGTCTGGATCCACGGCGGTGCCTATACCTTCGGATCCTCAGCCCAGCCCGACTTCGACGGCACTACGCTGGCCCGCGCCGGCCTGGTCGTGGTCACCCTCAACTACCGGCTCGGCTTCGAGGGCTTCGGACACATCCCGGACAGCGAAGGAACCTCGTACCCGGACAACCGGGGCCTGCTCGACCAAGTCGCCGCCCTGCACTGGGTTCGTGAGAACATCGCCGCCTTCGGCGGCGACCCCGGCAACGTCACGGTGGCCGGCCAGTCCTCAGGGGCCGCTTCGATCGCCTGCCTGATGGTGATGGACCGCGCACGCGGCCTGTTCCGCCGCGCCATCACTCACAGCGCCGCCAGTCCCGGAGACCCAGGCTGGCTGCCGGTCAACGACTCCATCACCCACGCCAGGGTATGGAACAGCGACGACGATCCCGCCGTCGACAATCCCACCGGAATCCGTGCGCTCTGGGCCGAGGCCGAGTTTCCGGTCCTGCGTCCGTGAACCGGGGTGGCCCCTTCTTGATTCCCCGCCGCCACAAGGCCATCTCCAGGGCGTCCAGCGGGCGATCGGTCCGCATGCGGGTGGCGAGCTGCCATCCCACAATCATTCGCGAGCACACGTCCGTGACGAAGGCGCCGGCGCCGGCGTCGGAGTTGCGTCGTGGCCTTCCCGGCAACGGATCCGGTACGGGAGGGCGCTGCCCCAGCCATTCGGCCTCCGGGACGGCAGCTCCCCACAGTGTCACCGTCTCCTTGAAGTGTCGCCACAACTGGCGTGCTTCTCCCGACGAAGGTCGGTGCCGACGCGGTCCGAGATGCATCAGCTCTGTTCGATCCGAGGAGTCCCCTCTGGAAGTCCACGCTCTCAGCCGGACCCGCACGGGATGGGGCGGGTGTGTTCCCGTGCGGCGGTCAGCCGAGCCAGCGGCCGTCGCGCATGAGTTCGCGTCCCCGAAGCTCGTTCGCCTCACGCCAGGCCTGGATGCGCCGCGGCCGGATCAGGAAGTACTGGTACGGGTCGTCGAGCTCGCGCGGGTCGAAACCGGTCTTGGTCGCGAACGCATCGCCCGTCTTAGGGACGAGGTCGGCGATGTCCACCGGCTCGGCGGTGCCGTCGATGACGACGACGTCGCGGGTCGGCCCGAGGCTGAGTCGCACCCGGCCGTCCGCCAGCAGGTTGCGGCCGGTGACCGAGGCGCGCGGCGTCGAGATGAGGAACGCGGTCCCGTCCCAGAGGTACGAGAGCGGGATGAGGTGGACGCCGCCTACTGAGCCCGACGTCGCGACCCAGAGATCGACGTCGCTCTCCAGTTTCGCCCGAGTGTCCCGCAGCCTCTCCTCAAGTCCACGCGGCGGCGCGCCCGTCATGCTTCCTCCAGTCACTTCGTGGAGAGCCCTGCCTTCAGGGGACGGGCTCCGTCGGTCATCGGTCGGTGCACCGGGGCCGCGGGCTGCGCGGACGCCACGGCCTCCCAGCGCCCTGAGGGTCTCGCGCACACCGCCCTCTTGTGGGCCCCGTGGACCACGATGTGTACGTATGCACGTATCCGCTCGGCGGCGCAGTACCCGAACTCTATGGCCGTCGAGGCGCGCGGTGCGCTCGGTCCGAGTGACGATGGTGGTCGGCCGCGGCGGGCGCATCAGCTCGGCACCCGGCACCGCCCCGAGCCCGGCGGCTGTCTCGTGATGGGCGACCAGGCAGGGCAGGCAGCAGTGACACATCAGGGCGTGGGTGCCGGCGATGCCGCCTCCCATGCAAACCCGTCCGGGTCGGTGAAAGGCCCGGCATCGCCGCCGATCATGAGCCGGTGCGATCCGGCGCCGTCGGGCGAGACGCCGACGTCCTTGGCAAGGGCACGGCGCCTGTACAGCGCCAGCTTGACGGGACTCGACCCGGCAGCGAACTCGACGTACATGCGGCCGAAGCTCTTCGCAACGGCAAGGCCTTGGTCGACGTAGAACCGCTTGCTCGCGGTCACGTCCGCGACTCCCAGCAGGAGCACGATCTCGTCGACCCGCCGGGTGGCAGGGCCGGTGTCCTTCTTCGCCGAGGTCGCGACCTTCCAGATCGTCCCGTCCGGGGCTTGTACGACACCGCCGTAGCCCCAGAGCGACTTCGCGGCAGGCTTCAGCGGCGTGGCGCCGGCGTCGAGGGCGGCGTCGATGAGGCTGTTGACGGTGGCCGGCTGGGACACCGTGAGCGCCAGCGTGAACCCACGGAAGCCGGTTGTCGGTGCCTGCGAGGCCCGCAGGCGCATCTGCGTGTCCAAACCGAAGGCGGCGGTGTAGAAGCGGTTGGCGGCCGTGGGGTCGGCCACGTCGAGGGTGACGGATTCGATGGATGCCATGGTCATCACGCTAGTTGCGGCTCGGTGCCCGGCGCTTCTTGATTCCTGATCGGTCTTGTCACCTGTTTTGCCACACACGGCGGCATCCCCGCCGAAGCGCCCGTTGCGCGGCGCCGGTAGGCGCTGGGCGGCATGCCGACCAGCTCGGTGAAGCGGGTGCTGAAGGTGCCCAGCGATGAGCAGCCGACCGCGAAGCAGACCTCGGTGACGCTGAGGTCGCCACGACGCAGCAGTGCCGTCGCGCGCTCGATGCGACGCGTCATCAGGTACGCGTACGGCGACTCGCCGTAGGCCAGCCGGAACTGGCGGCTGAGGTGCCCGGCGGACATGTTCACGCCGCGGGCGAGCGCCTCGACGTTGAGCGGTTGCGCGTACTCCCGGTCGATCCGGTCGCGGACGCGGCGCAGTCGCGCGAGGTCGCTCAGGCGCTGCGCCGCGTGGCGTGCGCGCCCCCACGAGGGGTGACACATAAGAGAACTCCCTTTCATCGATCTTTGCAGGTGGTCGTCGCGCCGGCCATCATGACGGAATCGATGACCGGGCGGCTCAGCGAAGCTCCTGGATGCGGACCAGGTTGCCCGCGGGATCGCGGAAGGCGCAGTCGCGGATGCCGTACGGCTGCTCGGTCGGCTCCTGGACGACCTCGGCGTCGTCGGCCTGCACCTTCTCGAAAGTGCCGTCGAGGTCCCGGGTGGCCAGCAGGATCCAGCCGTAGGTGCCCTTGGCCATCATCTCGACGATGGTGCGGCGCTCGTCCTCGGTGACCCCAGGGTCGGCGGCCGGCGGCGCCAGGAGGATGGACGTGCCGGGCTGGCCGACGGGGCCGACCGTGATCCAGCGCATCTTGCCCTGTCCGACGTCGCTGCGGACCTCGAAGCCGAGGGCGTCGCGGTAGAAAGCCAGGGACGCGTCCGGGTCGTCATGAGGGAGGAAGCTCGTTTGAATGGTGATGTCCATGCCCATCATGCTAGGTGCGGCTCCGTGACCCGCGCTTCTCGATTCCTGATCGATCTGGCCACCTGCTTCGCCACACACGGGGTGGTGCGCGGTCAGCGCTGTGACGACCGGGGCGGCGATATGTGACACGCCCCGGCCCGCCCGCGGTGACACCGCGGCACCCGGCCTCATCCCGGGTCACCCCCGCACGCCCCGCAGGCCGTTCAGTGGTGCGAGGTCTCGGCGGCGCCCTGGTCGAGACCTGCCGAACCGAGCGACCCGGCGGGATCATCAGGCGCGGCAATCCCGTCACGCCTGTCGGTTTCACATCCGGCCCCGGTCCCGCGGCCGCGCCGTCCCGTCATCGCGGCCGCGGCGATCCCGGTCGCCGCCAGGATTGCCCCGGCCGTGGCGAGGGCGGCCTGCGCGGCGCCGCGCGGGGTGCCGTCTCCGGCGAGGTAGACGCCGCCGACCATCGCGACGCCGAACGTGCCGCCGAGTTGCTGGACGGCGTTGAGGAGCCCGGCCGCCGAGCCGGTCTCCTGCGGGCCGACGCCGCGCAGCGCGGTGGTGAAGAACGGCGGGGTGAACAGGCCGGTGCCCAGGCCTGCGACGGTGAGGGCGGCGTGCATGACGCGGGTCCCGTGCCACGGGACCACATACCCGCCTGCGGCCCACGACCCGGCGGACAGTCCGGCGGACCACGGCAGCGCGTGGCCGGTCAGTGCGGAAGCTCAACCGACAGGTGCGGGGTCAGCGCCCGGAGGAAGTCCGCTGCGTCGAACATTGCGCCGGCCGAGGCTACGCCCGTTGTCCGCGTGTGCCCGGCCAGGATTCGCTGGACGGCCTCCACCACCAGTGACGCGGTGACCGCGTAGATGTCCTGGCCACGGGCCGTGGCACGTCGCTCGGCGTCACCTGCACGGACCAGAACGTCGACCACAAAAATCTGGTTCGACCGCCCCAGAGCGTCGACCGGCTCCGGCTCCGGCGTGTCCTGCTTGGCCAAGTCCCTCGCGGCTTCGATGGTCATGTGGGTGCGGACTTCAGGCACGGCCAAGTGGCTGGGAACGGTGACGACATCGGTCATGGTGAACTCCGCGATCACCGCTCGTCGGCCCAGTGGCTCTGGAAAGAGCCAGTCCTGCTCTGATGCCTTGTCGTCGTGGTACTGCAGCGCGCCGTCCGCGAACCGCACCCGACGGCCCGCGCGACGCTGATGGGACACCTGACCCGCCGCTCGGGTGCCCGCCGTGGGATGCCAGCTGCTCAACCCGTACGCGACGTGCGCCACGTCCGCAGCAGTCCATTCCCCCATCGCCGCAGTCACCAACAGATCACCCAGTCCGCCGTAGAACGCCATCGCCGGCACCACGGGCGTGTCTGTCTTTCGGACTGCTTCCGCATAGTCGGCGAACGTCGAAACGTTCGCTTCGATCTCTGCCGTGACGTCGACGTACGGGATCCCCGCGCGCAAGGCTGCCTCGACGACCGGGCCTCCCGTCACCGCGAACGGCCCGGCGCAGTTGAACTGCGCCGTGTTGCGCAGGAAAGGCCCTGAGCCCTCCTGCTCGGGTGCGGCCGCGCGGCAGGCGGGGCCGAATGACGTCTGGGCAGCTACACAGCCGGGCGGTAATGCACGACTGTGTCTGCGCACGGACCCTCGGCGAAGGCCGTGAATGCCCTGCATTTCGGCGGTGAGCCGTCGGCGCAGCTTGGTGGCAGCCCACTCCCCCACGTACCGGCAGTGGGTTCCTACCGAACACGGACAGCGGACAGCTCTGTTGCAGCTGAGCTGCCGCAACACCGTGAGGGCGTCTGCTTGCTTTCAGACGGGGACCCTCACGCGGACGCGGCACAACCGTCATGCGGTCAGATGCCGTCCCGGTTCACCGTAGGGAGCTTGGAGAGCACCCGATTCGGACCGGTTGTGTGGCCATGTACCCGGGGTCCCGCTGTGGGCCGCTCCGCTTCCGCGGGCGGCGAAACTCTGTGGCCCGCGCCACCCCGCGCGGCCAGAATGGCCGGATGCGCCGCATCGTCGTCATTGACGCCCCGTCCAACCTCGGTCTCCGGCCGCCCACCGAAGGCACCGTGCCCGGGTGCTACAAACTGGCGGGCGCGCTGCGCGAACAGCGGCTGGTGCAGCGGATCGGGGCGTACGAGGGCGGAGTCGTCGTGCCGCCCCGCTACGACCGCGGTGGCTGGAGGGAGGGCGACGGCGTGTTCAACGCCGAGGCGATCGCCACGTACACCTGCAAGCTCGCCGATCGCATCGAACACCACGTCCGGGCAGGGGACTTCCCGGTCGTCCTGGGCGGGGACTGTTCCATCCAGCTCGGCGCCTCGCTCGCTCTCCGTCGCATCGGGCGGTACGGACTCGCCGTCATCGACGGATCCGCGGACTTCCGACACCCCGGGAACTCCGACCGTATCGGTGCCGCGGGCGGCGAGGAGCTGGCCATCGCGACCGGCCGCGGCCAGGCGGATCTGACGGACCTCGAAGGGCTGCAGCCGTATGTCAGGGACGAGGACGTACGT
Source organism: Streptomyces sp. NPDC005181 (assembly GCF_040608395.1). Lineage (NCBI taxonomy): Bacteria > Bacillati > Actinomycetota > Actinomycetes > Kitasatosporales > Streptomycetaceae > Streptomyces > Streptomyces sp. NPDC005181. The sequence continues at coordinate 8,392 of NZ_JBEXID010000072.1, read as the reverse complement.
GTCTTCGGTATCCGGGACTACGACGAAGAGCGGGCCGAGCTCGCCGAGTTGAAGATCACGAACGCGACGGTCGGGGAGATCCGGGAGTGGGGCGCCGATGAGCTGGCGGGCGCGGTTCTGCAGACACTTGAAGTGCCCGTGACCGAGGGATTCTGGGTGCATCTGGACGCGGACGTACTGGACCCGTCCGTCATGCCCGCCGTCGACAGTCCCGACCCCGGAGGGCTCATGCCCGACGAACTCGCCCTGCTGTTACGGACCTTGGTGCGATCGGAACGCTGCGTAGGCTTCAACCTCACCATCTACGACCCCGATCTCGACCCCGACGGCTCCTGCGCGGCTCTCCTCACCGACCTCCTCCAGACGGCCATTACCCAACCCTGACCGGAATCGGGCCTGTTCAGCCGGCCCATGACCGTGTTCGATGGATTTCGAGGGTGGCGGTCCGTTGCAAGGGTGCGAGATTACCGTGTCCACAAGCGTGCTCACCGCGCTGCAACTTCACTCTCACGGAATGTGTGCCGGAACCTGGAGCGGGCAACGATTGTCGGCGGTTCTGAGCAGCACTTGGCGATCACAGAGCTCGGAAATGTCGACGAGGTGCTGTCACAGCCCCTCCGGCTGCGGTTTTGCTGTTCAGCGTTCACGGCAAGCGACGCATCGCTATGGCCCGTGGATTCCCCGAGTGTCGGCGACTTGTTGGCAGGACTTCAGTCGGCGACGGGGCGGGGGGCCTTCCTGGGGATGCAGAAGAGCGCGAGGGTGGCGGCCGTCATGTACGCGGCCGCACCGATGGCCATGCTGGTCCGCAGCCCGGTGGTGAAGTCGGCTGCGGCGGCCAGCAGTGAGCCTCCCAGCGCGACGCCTGCGGCGCTGCCGACCTGGCGGGTGGTGTTGAACAGGGCGGAGGCGGTGCCGGAGTACTTGTCGGGGGCGGCTGACATCGCGGTGGTGGTTGATCCGGTGAGGGCGAAGGACGTGCCGAAGCCCGCCGCCATCATCGGCGCCACGAGCAGTAGGTAGTCCGGGTTCGGTCCGGCGGCGGCCCAGCCGGCCAGGCCCGCTGCTCCCAGAAGCATGCCCGTGACCACCAGCGGGCGGTGTCCGGTGTTGTCTGCCAGTCGCCCGGACAGGAAGGAGGCGAACATGGTCATGGCCACCGCCGGGAAGAGGGCCATACCGGTGCGCAGCGCGGTCAGGCCGCGCTGGTGCTGGAAGTACAGACTGGCGGTGAAGATCATGCCGTAGAAGGCGAAGTTGAACAGCAGGCCGATGGTCGCTGCCCCGCTCATCGCACGGGAGCGCAGCAGCCATAGGGGCAGTACGGGGGTGCGGGCCAGGCGCTCGCGCAGGACGAACGCGGCGGCCGCCAGCAGGCACAGGCCGGCCCCGGTGAGGATCAATGGGTCCGCCCAGCCACGTCGTCCGGCCTCGTTGAGGACGGCGGTCAGCAGGGCCACCACTGCGATGAGCGCGCACTGGGCCGGCCAGTCCACGGGGCGGTCCGGGCGCCGGGTCGAAGCGGGCACGCGGCGCAGCGTCAGCAACAGGCAGGCGCATCCGACGGGCAGGTTGATGAAGAACACCCAGCGCCAGCCCACGGTGGTGACCAGGAGGCCGCCCAGGAGGGGGCCCGCGCAGGCGGCGATGCCTGCCATGGAGCCCCACAGGCCGAAGGCCCGGGAGCGCTCGGCGGGTGAGGGATACGCCTGTTGGAGGAGGGCGAGGGAGCCGGGCACGAGCAGTGCTGCGCCAAGTCCTTCCAGCAGCCGGGCGGCGACCAGCATCCCGGCACTCCGGGCCAGTCCGCAGAGGGCCGAGGCGGCCGTGAACACCACCACCCCGGTGCAGAAGATCCGGCGGTTTCCCAGCCGGTCGCCCAGCGCACCGCCGGTGAGCAACAGGCCGGCGAAGATCAAGGTGTAGCCGTCCGTGATCCACTGGATCCCGGTCAGCGAGGCCGACAGTTCCCGTCCCACAACCGGAACGGCGACGTTGATGACCGTCACGTCCAGGATGACCATGAAGTAGCCCGCGCAGACCGCGAGGAGCGGGGCCAGAGGCCGGCCCGAAGCCGCAGGCCCATCCGGTCGATCGGCCTGGGGACTACCGGCGCGCACCATGGCGACACGGTAGTCCCGGGACGAACGCCTCTCAGGGCATGAGCAGTCCAGCGGCGTGCCGAGCTCTCGCGCTGAACCGCGTCGTCAACGGTGTGATTCAGGACTCCGATCACTGGGCGCCGTACTTGACCAGACCTGCCAGGTACGGCGTCCAGTCACAGTCACCGTGACTGAGTTCTTGAGTTGGCCCTCAGCGGCTCAGTCGGCCCGTCTGGGCGTCGGGGCCGACCCGCCCGGTCCGAAGGTCTTCCTGAGCGGATTCCTTACGCGCCGACCCGCAATTGGTTCTGGGCGGTGCTGACCTGGGGGGTTTGGCTGGTGGGTGATTCGGCGGGTCGTCGTGCGGACGTGCACGGTTCCATCCGCCACGCTCAACAAGGGCCTGTGGTACTCGTCGGACGTTGCAGCCATCTGCGGCACCGAGGGCAGCGGGCATGGCGCCCAGGCGTGGTAGCGGACGGGTTCGGCGCTCCTGCACTGACTACCCGCCGGGGTCCTGAGTACGTCTACTCAGGACCCCGGTCTGCTTCTGAGGGACGCTGGGCCGATGACCACGCTCCCTCCCCCCAATAACCCCCCGTGGCCGAATCGCCACCCCCGCTATACAGGGGCAAACAACCCTCTGCCGCCGCAACAGCGCAGGTGGTTACACCCGGCCGCAGACATCGCACTCGCAATCGGCCTCCTCGTGATCGACGTCATCGCCCCCCTCATCGCGTTCGTCTTCGGACTCGATGCGGCTGGATACCAGATGTTCGACCCCGCAGCCGACAACTCGTCCGTCTCCCTCACCCACCCCTTCGCCTACGTGGCCGTGGTCGGCGGCATCGTCCTGATCTCCGCGTTCCCTTTGTTCATGGGCCGCGCAGTCATCAGCGTCGGCGTCCAGGTCCTCGCCGGCCTGGTCCTGGTATTGGTGGCCGTCATCGGAATGAGCGACGCAGACCGCAACCCGCCCCCACAGCCCGCCCCGACCTCACCCTCCATCGACCCGGGCGCGATGTGCCGGTCCGGCGGCGACAACAGCGAATGCGGCGGATCCTGACGGGCCGACCTGCGATTGACGATCTTCGTCACGGGTGGGGCATGGCGAACGCACGACCAGACGGCGGTGCGCACCGCGGGCATCGCCGAGCAGTTCCGCGAGCACCCAGCCGTGAGCCGAAGTCGACGACGGCTACCGGGGTCTCGCGAACGAGTTCCCCGGCCGGATACCTCCCGAGGGATCGTGGTGTGACCGTCGTCAGTGGTAGGTGGCCGGCTCGCATCCGTGGGCTCCAGATCACGGGTTCCTTGGGCAGCGGTGTCCGGCCACGCTGTCAGAGACAGCTGGGCACTCCGGCATCGGCACCCCGAGCCTCCGCCGGCTCGGTGCCGCAGGTGATGGAGTGGGTTATCAGGCCCAGGTGACGAGGGTGCCGGGCATGTCGAACGGGGCCGTCGAATATTCGGTGCCGTGCCGGTCGGTGGAAGTGCAGACTCGCTCCATGGCGGACATGCAGGCATTTCGGGACGCGGTCAGCCGCTGGGCGGCCGGCGGTCCCGGCGCACCGGCGAGTGATCTGGCTGTGCAACTGGGGCTACGGACGGCGGTGCTGCTGGAAGGACCGAGTGACTTCGCGGCCGTCGAGGCGCTGGCCGCACGGCGTGGCCGGGACCTGGCCGCCGAAGGGGTGTGCGTCGTGCCGATGGGCGGGGCGATGAGTGTCGGCCGCTACGCCGGTCTTCTCGGCCCACCCGGTCTTGGCCTGCGCCTGAGGGGACTGTGCGACGAGGGCGAGCAGCGCTTCTACGACCGCGGCCTCAATCGGGCCCGGGCGCCGCACCGGGGCTTCTTCGTGTGCGTGGCGGACCTGGAGGACGAGCTCATCCGCGCGCTGGGCACGGCGCGGGTCGAGGAGATCATCCGGGCCGAGGGCGACCTGCGGGCCTGGCAGACCTTCCTGCGCCAGCCCGCACAACACGGTCGGCCCCGGCAGCAGCAGTTGCGGCGCTTCCTCGGCACGAAGAAGGGCCGCAAGATCCGCTACGGCCGTCTCCTGGTCGAGACCCTCAACCCCGGACAGGTACCGGCCCCGCTCGACGACCTCGTCACGAGCCTGTGACCGACGCACGGAAGCGCGGTCACAGCCACTTCGGGCGCTCCAGCCCGCCGTTGCTCGTGCAGTGAGGGGGCTGGCGAGATGTCTACCGGTGGTCGCGTCCGACCCCAACTGCATCCGTCCGAAGGAATTGCCCTGGGCGGAGATGCGGTCCGCGAGCGGATCGGCGAGGGTCCGAGGCTCACGGCCGAGAAGTTCAGTCAGGAGCGGATCGGTACCCGCGAAGCAGCCTTCTCGTGCGGCCTGGAAGTCCCCCTGTGGCACGGCCTTCCGGCCGCCTCCGGCGGCGGGCATGGGTAAGCCGAGCTCCACCTGCAGAGCGCCGGGAACCCGATGCCGTTCAGCGTAGAACGACCAACGAGGCCCTCGACCAGCAGCTCCTCCCTGTCCAGCTCACCGCCGGGCGCCCCGCAGCCGCCCAGTCCACCTACCGCGTCCTCGCTGCCCGCGGGCCTGCGCCCGCCGACGGCGGGCCGATTCGGGACGCGGCGCACCTCGGCTTGATAGGCAAGTGAGCATTTGCCTATCCTGTGGTCGTGGCCGACGACCTTTTCAAAGCCTTGGCCGACCCCACCCGCCGCACCATCCTCGACGAGCTCACGGAGAAGTCCGGACAGACACTATTCGAGATCTGCTCGCGACTGAGCATGAAGCATCAGCTCGGCATCTCGCGCCAGGCGGTCTCCCAGCACCTCGCCGTGCTGGAGGCCGCCGGACTCGTCGAGACCAGGCGGGAGGGCCGCTACAAGTTCCACGACCTGAACACAGCCCCGCTGCGGCAGATCGCCGAGCGATGGCTCGTGCCCGACACATTCGGACCGAAAGAGAGCACCCCATGAAGATCCATCTGACCAGCGTCTTCGTCGACGACCAGGCCAAGGCTCTGCGCTTCTACACCGAGATCCTCGGCTTCGTGAAGAAGCACGACGTCCCGGTGGGCGAGAAGGACCGGTGGCTGACCGTCGTCTCGCCCGACGAGCCCGGCGGCACCGAACTCCTCCTGGAGCCCGCCGGCCACCCGGTCGTCAAGCCCTACCGCGACACCCTCGTCAAGGACGGCATCCCGCTCGCCCAGTTCGCCGTCGACGACGTGAAGGCGGAGTACGAGCGCCTGCGCAGCCTCGGCGTCCGCTTCACCCAGGAACCCCTGGAGATGGGCCCCGTCACCACCGCCGTCTTCGACGACACCTGCGGCAACCTGATCCAGATCGCGACACAGCCGTAGCAAGCGATCGGCCGCGTGCGGGGCTCGGCCGCGGCGGCGACTGGACCCTCGCCCTGGAATTCGCCGGCGGCGTGGGCATGACTCCCGAGTTCCTGGAAACCCTCTCGGCCGGCACCCGCGCCGTCTCGCACTCGTCCAACGGCGGCAAGCCCGTCCACCTCGTCCACCGGTTCGAGAACAACGCAAGCGGTAGTGGCGCCGTACGAGTGGGTCTGGTGTCGCGTGGGGCGGGGCTGACCGTCTCTGACCACTGGAGGTTGCCGGAGCCCGGCAACCAGACACAGGCACGATGCTGCCGCACCCTGGCCTGTTGCCTGATCAGCGGCCTGTGGCTCAATGCTCCTGAAGCAAGGGGGCAACGAAGATGGGTGTGCAGACGGCGGAGCAAGTGGGTCCGGCCCGGCCCGGGAAGGCGTGGCTGCGGGCAGTGACCTGGGCGCTGCTCGGACTGGTGTTGCTGGCGCTCTCTGCGGTCCCGAGCCTTCCGGTCCCCGACCGGATCGCCGATGAGAAGGCCTTCTTGAATGCGCAGCCGTGCGGCAGCGGGCCGGCCGGGGTCACGGCGGACTGCATGCGCACGATCCGCGGGACGGCTCTCTCCGCCGAGCAAGCCAAGAGCGGCAAGGCGACGGTGTTCCGCGTACTGCTACAGGCCCCTGTTCCGGCCCCCGCCGATCGGCCGATACACCTCGATTCGCACGGCGAGTTGTCGGTTCTCATCAGGCCGGGGGACGAGGTGGAGGTCACGACCTGGCGGAACGTCCAGGTCGCCGTCAGCCACGACGGGGTCAGGGAGACGCTCCCCGGGCTGCCGGACGAGAAGGCCACCATGCTGGTCGGGCTCACGCTGGCCGGTGTCTGGCTGGCGGTCCTGGCCTTCATCGCCGCGTTCGGCAGCGCCCGGCGGGCTCGCCGCTTCGCCACCGGCCGCTCCTTCGCACCCCGGGTCCCGTTCGGGCCGGCGAAGTGCGTAGGCGTGGTGGCCGTGCCTTTGGCCGCGGGGTTCTTCTCGGGCCGTATCTGGGACGCCTGGACGGCAGTGGTGATGACGGTGGCCATCTGGGCCCTGATCGCGCTTCCGGCCACAATCGCCGCCCTGCACTGGAACCGCGATCGCACTGCACCGCCGGCCACCGCCCCGCTCGACGCCGAGCGCAGCGGAGCCAACTGAGCCACTTACTGGCTGTTGGGCCAGCCCGGTGGCGACCGCACAGCACCTCCAGGGCGATGGGGAAGTGCGCTGGTGGCCAGTGGATATTCGGCGAAGTTGATGACGATGTGCGCGCCGACGTCTTCCCTGCGACGCCGGAGCACCCCCTGTCCCTCACGCCCCGCCCCGCCTCGCCTCGCCTCGCCTGTGACCTTCATGCGGAAATGGTGCGGGCGAGTGAGGCGGCTCCTTCTGCGGCGGACGCCGTGTCGCCGGCGGACTCGAACAGGCAGCGGGCCTGGGTGTACCGCTCGTGTGCCGACGACCGCATGCAACCGGCCAGGGCCGAACCGAGCCGTCACACCGGGGCCAAGTCCGGAATGACACGGCCAGAGGTCGTGGCATAACGATGAGTCTCGGGGCGTGCTCGGCCTATGCGTACAAGGGGCTGCCTGAAGCCCTCGGAAGACCTAGGAGATGGGGTGAGACGCCGGTCGATGTTCGCAGAGGTTGAATCTCGAGCTCACTGCTTGAGGCGTGACATCAGGTCACGCATGTCGCTGATCATGGCCGCCCGGTACGGGGACAGGTCAGGGATGTCCGGCCCATCACCGACCACGTCTTCTTCTGCGTCGTCGGAGATCTGGTACTGCGTGAAGACGGAGAGATTCAGCGAGAGGACAGTCCCACTGTTCTCCGAGAACGGAGAGGAGTTGGAGTCTGCCATCGCTGCCGCTGGTGGGGACGGCGGTGAAGACGGTGAGGATCTGTGAGTGGTCGGGGTCGATCAGGCTCTGTCCGTGTAGTTCCAGAGAGCCGACCTGGGGATGTTCCAGGCGTTTGGGTGCGCAGTAGGCGCTCGCTCCACAGGGCCGCGAACTCGGTGCTGGTGTTCAGCAGTGTCCGCACGAGGGTGGTCATGCGCGGGTCATGGGGATCACGTGTGTGCGCGGCAAGGAGCTGGGCAGTGATGGTCGTGCCGTGGTGCGCATGGTTCTCGGCCGGGATGAGCCGGCGCTCGGCGGAATCCGTGAACCAGCGATAGGCCAGGGAACGGGCCGGTCCTGTGTGCCGCGTCTGGTCACCCAGGAGCAGCCGGGAGAGCTGGTTCTGCACGAGCGTTTCCCCGAGGTGACTGACGATGTGGGCCGGAGTGTCTTCCAGTCGGTCGAAGATGCGCAACATGCCCGGGTTGACATGGTCGGTGCGTGAGACCCGCACGGGAACGGGATGTCCTGCCAGGCGGAGAAGGTGATCGTGTTCTTCGGCGGTCAGTCGTAGTCCCTGGGCTATGGCACCGAGCATCTGCTCGGACGGGCGCGGGCCACGTTGCTGTTCAATGCGGCAGTAGTAGTCGGTGGACATGTTGCTCAGAGCGGCGACCTCCTCGCGGCGCAGCCCACCGGTGCGACGGCGGCGCGTTCGCGGCAGGCCCACGTCCTCCGGCTGAAGTGCCTCACGCCTGCTGCGCAGGAAGCGTGCGAGTTCGCTGCGGTCCATGACCGATCCTTCCCGTGACGGCCCTGACCGGTGCCGCGAGTGTTGCCGTCGTACGCTGGACCACAACCTACGAGGGGCGGCCGGTGTTCCATGCCGCTCTGCGGGAATGACCGCTCCTCCGATTCCCAGGAACGAGCTGATCGGCTCCGTCGAGGAGCCCAGACATTCGGACGGCATTACGGCTCGCGGTGTGCTGGTGCCCGGTGAGAACGCCCCCGTGCATGCCCTGGTGGGGTGGGCCGCAGGGAGAGGCATTCCATGGGATCTGCCTTGTCCGGCGGCTGGGTGGGGC
>NZ_JBEXID010000071.1:0-36248 GCF_040608395.1 Streptomyces sp. NPDC005181 | reverse complement strand
GTCTTGGTATTGTCTGGGGGCGGGGTCCGGCGCTGCTTGGGGGGGGCCCCCGGACGGGGACGTGCTGGGCGTGGCCCGGGCAGTGCCTTCGCAGGCGCCGCCCGGTCACGCCTTCTGGGCCGTGCTCAGACGTTGACGCCGAAGTCCTGCGCGATGCCGCGCAGGCCCGAGGCGTAACCCTGACCGATGGCACGGAACTTCCACTCCGCACCGTTGCGGTACAGCTCACCGAAGACCATGGCGGTCTCCGTCGAGGCGTCCTCGCTCAGGTCGTACCGCGCGAGCTCGCTGTTGTCGGCCTGGTTGACCACGCGGATGTACGCGTTGCGCACCTGGCCGAAGCTCTGCTGGCGGGACTCGGCCTCATAGATCGAGACCGGGAAGACGATCTTGTCGACATCGGCCGGAACGCCGGCCAGGTTCACCTTGATGACCTCGTCGTCGCCTTCGCCCTCACCGGTGAGGTTGTCACCGGTGTGCTCGACGGAGCCGTCAGGGCTCTTGAGGTTGTTGAAGAAGACGAAATTCCCGTCGCTTCCGACCTTGCCCGCCGCATTCGCCAGCAGGGCGCTGGCGTCGAGGTCGAAGTCTCCGCCGGTGGTGGTACGAGCATCCCAGCCGAGACCGACGACGACCGCCGTCAGGTTGGGCGCGGCCTTGGTCAGCGAGACGTTGCCGCCCTTGCTGAGGCTGACTCCCACGAGTCCTCCCATTGGTTTCATTAGAGGCCGACAGGTGCCGGCGCCTCCATCGTGCGTTGGCATCGGATCAACGAGTGGATCCTAGTGACCGGTTCCCGGCCAAAACAGGCTTTTGGCCGGGGCGCCTGGAGATCGCCCGGATCGTCGCCGGATGATCCGCCCGATACGCATCAGATCGCGTCGAGGGCCTTGATGTAGTCGTTGAGGTCACGCGCGTCGGGCAGGCCGTTGACGACGGTCCAGCGGACCACGCCCTCCTTGTCGATGATGAAGGTGCCGCGCACCGCGCAGCCCTTCTCCTCGTCGAAGACGCCGTACGCCCGCGAGGTCCCGCCGTGCGGCCAGAAGTCCGAGACCAGCGGGTACTCGAGGCCCTCCTGCTCGGCAAAGACACGGAGGGTGTGGATGGAGTCGTTGGAGACGGCGAGGAGCTGCGTGTCGTCGTTCTCGAACTTCGGCAGCTCGTCACGGAGGGCGCAGAGCTCCCCCGTGCACACACCGGTGAAGGCGAACGGGTAGAACAGCAGCACCACGTTCTTCTCGCCACGGAAGTCGGAGAGCTTCACGGTCCGGCCGTGGTTGTCCTTGAGCTCGAAATCCGGGGCCTTGGTGCCGACCTCGATCGCCATGGATACGCGTCCCTTCGCTGCTTCACCGGGCTGGGCTGTCCGGGTGGGCTCCCACCCTACGCAGAGCGCTCCCGCAGGGCCCTCGGCGGCCCACGCGCCGCCCGCGTACCGGCCACCTGCCGCCGCGCTTCACGCGGTCGCGGGCGCCCCGGGGCATACGAAGGCCCCCGCCGGTGCACGACCGGCGGGGGCCTCGGGGTGAGTGCGGTTCAGCGCTTGGCTTTGGCCGACTTCGGGGTTACCAGACGGCTGCCCGTCCAGTCCTTGCCCGCATTGATGCTCTTGGTCTGGGAAAGACCGGCTGTCTGTCCAGCCTCGTTGATATCGCTCGGTTCGACGTATCCCTCGCGGCCGGTCTTCGGCGTCATCAGCCAGACCGCACCGCCGTCCTCGATCAGACCAATGGCATCCACCAGCGCGTCCGTAAGGTCGCCGTCCTCGTCGCGGAACCAGAGCAGAACGACGTCAGCGACGTCGTCGTAGTCCTCATCGACGAGTTCCTGGCCGGTAGTGGCCTCAATGCCCTCACGGAGCTCCTGCTCGACGTCGTCGTCGTAGCCGATCTCCTGGACCACCTGTCCGGGCTCGAACCCCAGCCGTGCAGCCGAGTTGGTCCGTTCCTCCGCGTGGTCCGCGGTCGCGCTCACGGGTTGCCTCCTGATCATGTTTCGGAAAATGCTTCAGCCACGCGCGTGCGCGGGGCGTTGGCCGTAGTCCACACGGGCGCGGCGGATCGCGCAAGTACCCAGCGTGCGAGACCGCCTAAACGGTGACGTTCCCTGCCACGTCGCCGCACGATCGGCATGTCCCCTGCGGGGCCCGGCGCTGCCGTCCACACCCTTTACGTGCTTGAACAGCATTACGTCCTTGAACAGCTTATGCCGTTTCGGTCCGCCGATCGGAGTCGAACAGCCTTTGGGAACGCTTGGACGGGTTGGGCGTATGGTTGCGGTTTGGTCCCACCCGTCTGCCGGACCGTCCTCGCGCACCGGACGTGATGTCTCACAACCTGACGGTTACCCCTGGGTAGAGATGACGTTTGCGTCCTCGCGGTACACGATGGTGATGACGTACATGCATACATCCCGGGGGCATGCCTCCCGTTATCAGGCCCTGTAGAGCACCACCGAACAGCAAAGGAACAGCGTGGCTTCCGGATCCGATCGCAACCCGATCATCATTGGCGGCCTTCCGAGCCAGGTCCCGGACTTCGATCCCGAAGAAACCCAGGAATGGCTCGACTCCCTCGACGCCGCCGTCGACGAGCGCGGCCGTGAGCGGGCCCGCTACCTGATGCTCCGGCTCATCGAACGCGCGCGCGAGAAGCGTGTCGCCGTGCCGGAGATGCGCAGCACGGACTACGTGAACACGATCGCCACGAAGGACGAGCCGTTCTTCCCCGGCGACGAGGAGATCGAGCGCAAGGTCCTCAACGCGACGCGCTGGAACGCGGCCGTGATGGTGTCGCGCGCCCAGCGCCCGGGGATCGGCGTCGGCGGCCACATCGCCACGTTCGCCTCCTCCGCCTCGCTGTACGACGTGGGCTTCAACCACTTCTTCCGGGGCAAGGACGACGGCCTCGGCGGCGACCAGATCTTCTTCCAGGGGCATGCCTCCCCCGGTATCTACGCCCGCGCGTTCCTGCTCGACCGGCTGAACGAGGCGCAGCTCGACGCCTTCCGCCAGGAGAAGTCGAAGGCGCCGAACGGGCTGTCCAGCTATCCGCACCCGCGGCTGATGCCGGACTTCTGGGAGTTCCCGACCGTCTCGATGGGACTCGGTCCGCTGGGCGCGATCTACCAGGCCCGGATGAACCGGTACATGCAGGCGCGCGGCATCGCCGACACCTCGCAGTCGCACGTCTGGGCCTACCTCGGTGACGGCGAGATGGACGAGCCCGAGTCGCTCGGCCAGCTCTCCATCGCCGCCCGCGAGGGCCTGGACAACCTGACCTTCGTGGTCAACTGCAACCTGCAGCGCCTCGACGGCCCGGTGCGCGGCAACGGCAAGATCATCCAGGAGCTGGAGTCGCAGTTCCGCGGCGCCGGCTGGAATGTCATCAAACTGGTCTGGGACCGCTCCTGGGACCCGCTGCTGGCGCAGGACCGCACGGGCATCCTGGTCAACAAGCTGAACACCACGCCGGACGGCCAGTTCCAGACGTACGCCACCGAGACGGGCGCGTACATCCGTGAGCACTTCTTCGGGGACGACCCGCGGCTGCGCGAGATGGTCAAGGACATGTCCGACCATCAGATCCTGCACCTGGGCCGCGGCGGTCACGACCACAGGAAGGTCTACGCGGCGTACGCGGCGGCCAAGGCCCACAAGGGCCAGCCGACGGTGATCCTCGCGCAGACGGTCAAGGGCTGGACGCTCGGACCGAACTTCGAGGGCCGCAACGCGACCCACCAGATGAAGAAGCTCACGGTCGAGGACCTCAAGCGGTTCCGCGACCGGCTGCACATCCCGATCACGGACAAGCAGCTGGACGAGGGCTACCCGCCGTACTACCACCCGGGTCGCAACTCGGAAGAGATCCAGTACATGCACGACCGCCGCAAGGGTCTGGGCGGCTACGTCCCGACCCGTGTGGTGCGCGCGAAGCCGCTGGTCCTCCCCGAGGACAAGACGTACGCGACCGCGAAGAAGGGTTCGGGCCAGCAGTCGATCGCCACGACCATGGCGTTCGTCCGCATCCTGAAGGACCTCATGCGGGACAAGGAGATCGGCAAGCGTTTCGTGCTGATCGCGCCCGACGAGTACCGCACCTTCGGCATGGACGCGTTCTTCCCGAGCGCGAAGATCTACAACCCGCTGGGCCAGCAGTACGAGGCGGTGGACCGTGGTCTGCTGCTCACGTACAAGGAGTCGCCGACCGGTCAGATGCTGCACGACGGCATCTCCGAGGCCGGCTGCACGGCGTCGCTGATCGCCGCGGGTTCGGCGTACGCCACGCACGGCGAGCCGCTGATCCCGGTGTACGTCTTCTACTCGATGTTCGGTTTCCAGCGCACCGGTGACCAGTTCTGGCAGATGGCCGACCAGCTCGCGCGCGGCTTCGTGCTCGGTGCGACCGCCGGCCGTACGACGCTGACCGGTGAAGGTCTGCAGCACGCGGACGGCCACTCGCAGCTGCTCGCCTCGACGAACCCGGGCTGTGTCGCCTACGACCCGGCCTTCGGGTACGAGATCGCGCACATCGTCAAGGACGGTCTGCGCCGGATGTACGGCGAGAACAGTGAGGACGTCTTCTACTACCTCACCGTCTACAACGAGCCGATCCAGCACCCGGCCGAGCCGGAGAACGTGGACGTCGAGGGCATCCTCAAGGGTGTCTACCGCTTCAAGAGCGGCGAGAGGGGCATGATCCCGGCCCAGATCATGGCGTCCGGTGTGGCAGTCCCGTGGGCGGTCGAGGCGCAGCAGATCCTCGCCGACGAGTGGAACGTCAAGGCGGACGTCTGGTCGGCGACCTCCTGGAACGAACTGCGTCGCGAGGCCGTGGAGGTGGAGCAGCACAACCTGCTGCACCCGGAGGAGGAGCTGCGCGTCCCGTACGTCACGCAGAAGCTCTCCAGCTCCGAGGGCCCGTTCGTGGCGGTCTCCGACTGGATGCGTTCCGTCCCGGACCAGATCGCGCGCTGGGTGCCCGGCACGTACCAGTCGCTGGGTGCCGACGGCTTCGGCTTCGCCGACACGCGTGGCGCGGCCCGCCGGTTCTTCCACATCGACGCGCAGTCGATCGTCCTCGCGGTGCTCACCGAGCTCGCGAAGGAGGGCCGGATCGACCGTTCGGTGCTGAAGACCGCGATCGACCGGTACGACCTCCTGGATGTGACCGCGGCCGCTCCCGGCGCGGCCGGCGGCGACGCGTAGGCACAACCGGCGGATGAGTCGGGTCGAAGGGCGGCGGACCTCCTGGTCCGCCGCCCTTCGGGCTCTCCGGCCGGTTCCCCGTTCCGCTCTGCGGTCAGTTCTCCCAGATCTTGAATGCCCTGACCTGGTACGGGGACTGCGGCACCCAGGTCCCGCCGCCCGGATACGTCTCGAACTCGCCGGTCTCGGCGCACTCCGCGGACTGGTAGGTGGTGACGGGGCGGCCGGAGCGGTTGGCGAGCGCCTGGGCCTTGCCGCCCGCCGGCAGCGGGACGCAGCTCTCGATGTCGGTGCCGGACAGTTCGTGGATCTGCCGGGCGCCGGTGAAGTCCGGCTTCGCCCAGAAGCAGAGCTGACCGCTCCCGCATGTCCCGAGGCGGACGGGCGCCGCGTGCGCGGCCGGTGCGGTCTGCGACGCCGATGCGGTCGGCGGGATCAGGGCGATGGCGGCCAGTGCGGCAGCAAGGACGGTCGTACGCATATCAATCAGCCCCCGTGGTGGTGTGGATCAGTTGCACGCACCCTGACCTGCGGGACAGCTCCACCGGAAGGGGCTCCGGGCCACACCACCCGGATAGGCGACAGCCCCGCCGGAGAGCTCCGGCGGGGCTGTCGTATGCGCTGTGTTGACGCTCGGGCGTCGTCGGCACCCAGGGGGCGGCGAGGACCGGCGGAGGGGTCAGATGTGGCCCGCGCCCGCGCCTGCCTCGGCGTTCTCACCGCGCTTGGTGAGCGTGGCGACCAGCGCCGCGACCACCGCGACGATGCCGGCGACCATGAACGCGGTGCTCATGCCGGACACGAACGTGTCATGCGCGACGGTCGTGATCTTCTCCAGGACCGGCGCAGGCACATCGGATCCCACTGGCGGGATGCCGACCTCGACGGCCGAGGACGCCTGGTCCAGCTGCTCGGGCGAGAGCGGCGGAAGCTTCGCGTCCGCCCAGTTGCCGGCGAGGTGGGAGTCGACCTGGGAGGCCATGACCGCGCCCAGCACCGCCGTACCGAGGCTGCCACCGACCTGCATGGCGGCCTGCTGCAGACCGCCCGCGACACCGGAGAGCTCCATGGGGGCGTTGCCCACGATGACCTCGGTGGCGCCGACCATCACCGGGGCGAGGCCGAGGCCGAGCAGACCGAACCAGATGGACATCGTCGGCGTGCCGGTGTCGGTGTCCAGCTGCGACATCCCGAACATGGCGACCGCGGTGCACACCATGCCGCCGACGAGCGGGACGCGCGGGCCGAACTTGGTGATCAGCACGCCTGCGAGCGGGGAGCCGACGATCATCATGCCGGTCAGCGGCAGCAGGTGCAGACCCGCGTCGACGGCCTTCATGCCGTGCACGTTCTGCAGGTAGAAGGTGACGAAGAACAGTCCGCCCAGGAAGGCGAACGCCATCAGCACCATCAGGATCACGCCCGCGGACAGCGGCACCGAGCGGAACATCGCCAACGGGATGAGCGGTTTCCTGACGTTCTTCTGCGAGAAGGCGAACACCACGAACAGGCCCACGGCGGCCGCCAGGAAGGCGAGCGTCTTGAAGTCGCCCCAGCCCCACTCGGCGCCCTTGATGAGCGCCCAGATCAGGCAGAACATCGCCTGCGACAGCAGCACGATGCCGCCGATATCGAAGGAGCGCGGGGCGTTCTCGGCCCGGTGGTCCTTGAGGATCACCACACCGAGCAGGAGTGCGATCACTCCGACCGGCACGTTGATGAAGAAGACGGACTGCCAGCTGACGTGCTCGACGAGCACACCACCGAGGATCGGGCCGCCCGCGGTCGAAGCGCCGATGACCATGCCCCAGATGCCGATCGCCATGTTCAGCTTCTCGGCCGGGAAGGTGGCGCGCAGCAGGCCGAGCGCGGCCGGCATCAGCAGGGCGCCGAAGAGACCCTGCAGCACCCGGAACGTGATCACCAGGGCCACGCTGCTGGAAAGGCCGATGGCCCCCGATGCCGCGGCGAAGCCCACGACCCCGAGCAGGAAGGTCTGGCGGTGACCGAACCGGTCACCGAGCTTGCCCGCGGTGATCAGGGAGACCGCGAGTGCGAGCATGTAGCCATTGGTGATCCACTGGACCTGGGCGAGCGAGGCGCCCAGGTCCTGCTGAATGGCGGGGTTGGCGATCGCGACGATCGTGCCGTCGAGCGCGACCATCATCACGCCGATGGCCACGGAGAAGAGCGTCAGCCAGGGGTGGCCGCGCAGCCCCTTGGCCGGGGCGGGAGGGAGGGTGTCCTGCGGCTCCCGCGACGCCTTTTCTACGGTGGTCTGACTAGTCATGCCCGGGAGATTAGTGTCAGCTACTGACAGTTGACAAACCATTTCACAAGTCGGTAACTGTCACGTAGCTCACAGTACGCCGAGTCGGACAAAATATCAGAAAGAGGACCAATCCAGTGACCGACGGGCAGCGAGCCGCGGAGCAACCAACCGGGCTGCGCGAGCGCAAGAAGCGACGCACCCGGGATGCCCTGCTGCATGCCGCCCTCGAGCTCTTCACCACCCAGGGGTACGAGGAGACCACCGTCGACGAGATCGTCGACGCCGTCGACGTCTCCCAGCGCACCTTCTTCCGCTACTTCGCCAGCAAGGAGGAGACCGCCTTCGCCGTCCAGGAGATGGTGGAGTCGCGCTTCCTCTCGGAGCTGCGCCAACGACCTGCCGTGGAACGCCCGTTCGAAGCCATGCGCAGCGCGGTGCTGTGCGCCTGGAACAGCATCGGCGAGGCGATCGAGGAACTCGTCACGGTCGAACTCCACATGCGTACGTACCGGATGATCGAGTCGACGCCCTCCCTGCTCGCCGCCCACCTGCGGCGCAGCATCGATCTCGAGAACCAGATCGCCCAGGTGATCGCCGCACGCGAGGGTCTCGACATCGGGACGGACCCGCGGCCGCGGGTCGCCGTCGCCGCATTCTGCGGGGTGATGCGGGTGACCGGGCAGCTGTGGGGGCAAGGGCAGGACACCAGCATCGACTCACTGCGGACGCTGACCGAGATCTACCTGGACCATCTCGGAGCGGCGCTGGCAGGGAACTGGCGCACGCCGGTCGAACGGACGGCCGAGACACCTCACACCTCCGCCGGATAGTTCCGCACCCGCCATGTGCCGAATGCCTCGCGGAGGAACATGACGGACTTCACAACAGCCGTGCCACGACCGCCACATGCGGCGTCCGTGCGGCGTGGGAGTTCGCCGGAGCGTGCGAAACGCGCGCACGGAGCGTAAGGAATCACCCCTCCAATTCCCCATGCGCGGGTGATGTGCGTCACCCGCTTCACAGCTGCCGTCGCGCGTCTCCTAGTGTGGGCGGAAGTGACTTCCTTCGACTCCACCCCCACGCTCACCGCATGGCGCGCACTCCTCGCCGTCGCGGTCGTGTTCGTGATGCTGGCGACCACAGGCTGGACCGCCGTGCGTCACCAACGCTCCGACGAGCCACGCGACATCGCACTCACCTCCTGGGCGCGGGGCCGGATAGCAGGTCGCGCGCTGCCGGACGTCGATGCACCCTCGTACCGGCTGGCCCAGTTCTTCGCCTCGCTCACCGCCGCGCAGCGCAGCGCTCTCGCCGACACGTACCCCTTGGTCGTCGGCAATCTGAACGGCGCCCCGGTCACCCTGCGCTACCACGCCAACCGGCGGGCCCTGGTGCAGGCACGGGCGGTCGAGCGGCAGCGCATGCACGACGTCCGGCTCTCCCCCGACGGCCGCAGCGATGCGCTCCGCCGGATGGAGCGCTTCCAGTCGATGCTTGCCCACGGCCGGCACTTCCTGGCCTTCGACCCGTCAGGGAAGGGTCACGCCGCCGAGGTGTTCGGTGATCTCGACAAGGCCGAGCGGGTCTCGCTGGTCGTGCCCGGTGTCGACACCAACCTCCTCACGCTGGAGCGGACCGGGCGCAAGGTCAACGCCGCGCCCGTCGGCATGGCGAAGTCGCTGTACGCGGCGGAGCGCGCCGCCAGCCCCGGCACCCGGACCGCGGTCATCGCCTGGGCCGACTACACCGCGCCCGCCGGCATCGGAATGGACGCGGCCCTGGGGAACCTCGCCGAACGCGGGGCGGTGCGGCTCAATGCGCTGGTCGACGCGCTGCCCGGCACGTCGAAGGTCTCGCTGTTCTGCCACAGCTACGGCTCCGTGCTGTGCGGTGTCGCCGCGAACGAACTGCCGTCCAGGGTCGCCGACATCGCGGTCGCGGGCAGCCCCGGCATGCGGGTGGGGAACGCCGCGCAGCTGCACACCACCGCCGATGTCTGGGCGATGCGGGATCGCGACGACTGGATCCAGGACGTACCGAACATGGAGGTCGGCGGGCTCGGTCACGGCGCCGATCCGGTGGACCGCGCCTTCGGTGCGCGCATCGTCTCGGCGGGCGGCGCGATCGGGCACAGCGGCTATTTCGAGCCGGGCACCGAGAGCCTCAGCAACTTCGCCGCCATCGGCGTCGGCGCATACGGCTCGGTGACCTGTGCGAGCGCCGACAGCGCCTGCCACGACGGAATTTCCGGCGCCGAGGGCGTCTGACGCGCGTAGAGAACCGCAACTGCCGGTGAATTGCGGTCCGCTCGGAGGGGGGGACGTGCGGACGAGTGCCGCATACGATGAGGCACATGGGTGATGTGCTGGCCGGAATTCATGCCACCTGGGAGTTCGACACCGACTCCGTGCTCATACGCTTCGAACGGGGAATCCGCACGCCGAAGCTCTTCCAGAGCCTGCGTGAGCGCCGCATTCCGCACGCGGCGTTGTCGTCGGTGACACTGACCCCGGGCAAGCGAGGCACGGTGGTTCTGCATGCGGTGCCGAGACCCGGTGCCGATCCACTGCTGGAGGCTGCGGCCGGGCAGCTGAAGGACGGCAGCGATCCGTACCGGCTGGTGCTGTCCGCCGCACGCGAGACGCTCGCCGAGTACTACGCGGACGAGCTGCGCGCACTGCTCGGCCCAGACGCGGCGGAGCCCGCCGAAAGGTTCCTGGTCGCGGCCCCCGAGGCGCCGATGCACTTCAAGGCGTACGACGGCCGGGCCAGCTTCGACGGGGACCGGATCTCCTTCCGGTGGTTCTGGACGGGCGCCTCCACGGCGAAGTGGAAGGCGGGCGACCAGACCTTCCCGGTCAGCGAGTTGAGCGGGGTCGAATGGCGCTCGCCGGAGGCCTTCGACGGCTATCTGCGACTGGTGCCACGGGGCGCGCCGGGCACGGACGCCGGGGCGGGCACGGGCCTGTCTCCCGGCACGGGCAAGAGTGCGGCGGCGCTCCGTACGGACACCGCGCCGCCCGGTGCGCAGGCACCGGCCCCACGGCCCACCCAGGCCGATCAGGACCCGGCCGCGGTGATCTTCGGTCTCGGCTACGGCCCGGTGCACGAGTCGCTGCCGTTCGCCGCCGCCGTACTGGAGTCCGTACGCAGGAGGCAGGCCACGCCCGTCGCCGTGCCGACGCATGCGATGCGGCGCGATCCGGCGGACATCGCCGAGCGCATCCGGCACCTCGGGGAGCTGCACCAGGCGGGTCTGGTGACGGACGACGAGTTCAGCGCCAAGAAGGCCCAGCTGCTCGCGGAGCTCTAGGGCCTTTCTTTCGGAACAGGCCTGTTCCGAAAGAAAGGCCCTCGCCGGACGGACGGGAGAACCCGGCCCGTCCGGCATGTGAGGAGAGAGCGGGCCCGTGGCGCCCCGGATCTCAGGAAGCGGCTACTCGCGCGCCGCCGACGTCGAGCTCATGTCCGGGTAGCGGTCGCCCGCCACCTGGCCGGCGATCGGCTCCAGCACGGCCAGCTCCTCCGGTGTGAGGGTGAGCCGGGTCGCCCCGACGTTCTCCAGCAGCCGGCTGCGCTTGCGGGTGCCGGGGATCGGGACCACGGTCAGACCGTGCACCTCGGCCCGCTGCTGCACCCAGGCGAGCGCCACCTGCGCGGCCGTCGCCCCGTGCGCCGCCGCGATCTTGTGGACGGGTTCCAGGAGGGCGGCGTTCGTCTTCGCGTTGTCGCCGGTGAAGCGGGGCTGGTGCCGGCGGAAGTCGCCCTTGGACAGGTCCTTGGCGGCGTCGGCGAACGCCCCGGTCAGGAAGCCGCGGCCGAGCGGCGAGTAGGGCACGAAGGTCACGCCGAGTTCGACCGCCGCGGGCACGGCGCTGCGCTCGACGTCCCGGCTGAAGAGCGACCACTCCGACTGCAGGGCGGCGATCGGGTGGACGGCGTACGCCTCGCGCAGCTCCGCGCCGGTCACCTCGCTCAGCCCGAGCTGCTTGACCTTCCCCTGCTGCACGAGCTCGGCCATCGCGCCGACGGACTCGGCCAGCGGCACGGAGGGGTCGCGGCGGTGCATGTAGTACAGGTCGATGACGTCGGTGTTCAGCCGGCGCAGGCTGTCCTCGACGGCCTGGCGAATGTACGCGGGGTCGTTGCGCACCGCCCGGTACTGCGGGTCGTCGTCCTTGCGCTCGATGGCGAACTTCGTGGCGAGCGTGATCTCGTCCCGGTGCGCGCCGACGAACGGGGCGAGGAACGTCTCGTTGGCACCGCTGCCGTAGATGTCCGCGGTGTCGAAGAGCGTGACGCCCGCCTCCAGCGCGGCCTCCAGGGTGTCCCGGGCAGCAGCTTCGTCGGTGTCCCCGTAGAACTCGCTCATGCCCATGCAGCCGAGTCCCTGCACGCCCACCTGCGGACCGCCGTTGCCGAGCTCCACAGTTGCGATCTTGTTGTCGGTCATCAGCTTCAAGGCCTTTCCGACGCCCGCCGGGCACCCGCATAAAAGTCGATCTTGTAATCGAGGACGGCGAGAGTGTCCTGGAGCTCCGCGATCCGCGCCTTCACATCGCGGCGGGTCGCCTCCAGCAGCTCCTGCCGCTCCTCGAACGTGTGCTCGCCCTCGCGCAGCAGCTCCGCGTACCTGACCATGTGGGCGACCGGCATCCCGGTCAGCCGCAGCTTGCCCACGAAGGCCAGCCAGTCCAGATCGCGATTGGTGAACCGGCGCTGCCCGGTGTGCGACCGGTCGACGTGCGGCATCAGGCCGATCCGCTCGTACCAGCGCAGGGTGTGTGCGGTGAGCCCGGTGAAGGCTGCGACCTCGCTGATGGTGTAGCGGTCCTGGCCCTCGGGGCGTGGATGCGCCCGAGGAGCCGATGCACAGGCGTCGGTCTTCGCGGTAGTGCTCTCCATCACCGTCATGACCTCCACGCTAGAACCTTGGAGTGCACTCGAAGCAAGCGCCATCGGCGACAGGTTTTCCGGCCACCGGGCCGGATGACGGGTATTCGGCGGCAGGTCTTAGTCTCGTAGTCATGCAGAGCCTGGCGATGACCGAGAACTGGCCCGTCCCCACCGCGGCGGCCGCCGTCGTACGAGCGGACGGCACTGTCGTCGGCAGTCACGGGCCGACCGCCCACCGCTTCCCGCTCGCCTCCGTCACCAAGCCGATCGCCGCCTATGCCGCGCTCGTGGCGTACGAGGAAGGCGCGGTGGAGCTCGACGAACCGGCCGGACCGGAAGGTTCCACCGTCCGGCATCTGCTCGCGCACACCAGCGGGCTCGCCTTCGACGAACACCGGGTGACAGCCGCTCCCGGTACCCGGCGGCTGTACTCCAACGCGGGGTTCGAGGTGCTCGGCGACCACATCGCCAAGGCCACCGGCATCCCGTTCCCCGAGTATGTGCGCCAGGCGGTCCTGGAGCCGCTGGGCATGGCATCGACGACGATGGACGGCTCGCCCGCCCGGGACGGCGTCTCGACCGTCGGCGACCTGGTGCGGTTCGCGGCGGAGGTGCAGGCCCCGCGGCTGCTCGATCCGCGTACGGCGCTGGCCGCGCAGACCGTCGTACACCCTGGTCTGAAGGGCGTCCTGCCGGGTTACGGCCACCAGAACCCCAACGACTGGGGGCTCGGCTTCGAGATCCGGGACCACAAGTCGCCGCACTGGACGGGCAGTTCCTCGTCCCCGGCGACCTTCGGCCACTTCGGCCAGTCCGGTACGTTCCTGTGGATCGACCCGGCCGCAGGTGCGGCGTGCATCGCCCTGACCGACCGGGCCTTCGGTCCGTGGGCGGCGGAGGTCTGGCCGCCGTTCACGGACGCGGTGCTCGCGGAGCTCGGACGTGCCGTGGGGTAGTGCCTTCAGGATCCGGCCACGGTGTCGCTCAGCCCGACAGCTCCCACACCAGCACCTGCGCCGGCACCTCGGCCACCAGCTCCAGCCCCACCGCCCCGGTGATCCGCGCCGCGTCCCCCGGGCCGAGCGTCTCGCCGTCGAGCCGCACCTCGCCGTCGATCACGTGCACATACGCCCGCGCCGCGTCCGGCACCGCCGTGCGCTCCCCGGCGGCCAGCCTGCGCACATGCAGCATCGCGCCGGCTTCCGGGAGGGCGTACGGGGTGGAGTCGGCGATGCCGGGGACGGTCGTGTACGAGGGCTCGCCGCCCGGTTCGAGCGGCGCCAGCCACATCTGAAGGAACGTCAGTGGTATGTCCCCGTCGTTGCGCTCGACGTGGCGTACCCCGGCCGCCGAGCTGAGGTGCTGGACGTCCCCGGCCCGTACGACCGTGGCGTGACCGGCCGAGTCGCGGTGGGTCAGCTCGCCCTCGACGACCCAGGTGACGATCTCCGTGTGGCTGTGCGGGTGTTCGCCGAAGCCCGCACCGGGCGCCAGCCGTTCCTCGTTGCAGGCCAGGATCGCGCCGAAGCGCAGGTTGTCCGGGTCGTAGAAGGAGCCGAAGGAGAAGGCGTGCCGGGACAGAATGCCGGCGGCCTCGTCGCCGCCCGTATACCGGTCGTCCGCGCGCTGTACGGAAATCACGGGTCCACGGTAGCCCGGCCGGGCGCCCTTGTGTCCCGGTCGGGGACGGCCGGATTCCGGTCGGGGAGCGGCCGTGTCCGGGTCGGAAACCGGCCGTCCGCTACTCGGCAGTACGACCCGCGGCCGCCCCGGCCCTCCGCGCCCGCGGCCCGATAAGGCAGTCTTGTGTCCGTGCCCCGATCCGATCCTGAGCAGCCCGCTGCGAATGACGCCCACCTGCATGCCGCGACCCTGAAGCGACTGGAGCAGTCCTCCGGCCGGCTGGCCGCGAACGCGATCGCCCGCATGGACGAGTCGCTGCCGTGGTACCGGGCGATGCCACCGGAGAACCGGTCCTGGATCGGCCTGGTGGCCCAGGCCGGAATCGCCGCCTTCACCGAGTGGTTCCGCCACCCGGAGACCCCGCAGGCCATCTCCACCGATGTGTTCGGTACGGCTCCGCGCGAGCTGACCCGGGCGATCACGCTGCGCCAGACCGTCGAGATGGTGCGTACGACGATCGAGGTGATGGAGGCCGCGATCGAGGAGGTGGCCGCGCCCGGCGACGAGTCGGTGCTGCGCGAGGCGCTGCTCGTCTACGCGCGAGAGATCGCCTTCGCGACCGCCCAGGTGTACGCACAGGCCGCCGAGGCGCGCGGCGCCTGGGACGCCCGGCTCGAATCGCTCGTGGTGAACGCGGTGCTGTCCGGCGAGGCCGACGAGGGCGCCGTGTCACGGGCCGCCGCGCTCGGCTGGAACTCCCCCGAACATGTCTGTGTGATCCTCGGTACGGCCCCCGAGGGCGACAGCGAGCTGACCGTCGAGGCGATCCGGCGGGCCGCCCGGCACGCCAAGCTCCAGGTGCTGACCGGGGTGCTCGGCAACCGGCTGGTCGTCATCGCGGGCGGCAGCGACAACCCGCTGCATGTCGCGAAGGCCCTGATCGGCCCGTACGCGGCCGGTCCCGTCGTGGCCGGACCAGTGGTGCCGGACCTGCTGGCGGCCACCCGGTCCGCGCAGGCCGCCGCCGCCGGGCTCAAGGCGTGCAGCGCCTGGCAGGACGCCCCGCGGCCGGTCCTGGCCGACGATCTGCTGCCGGAGCGCGCCATGGCGGGCGACCCTGCCGCACGGGATCAATTGGTGGAGGAGATCTACAGACCGCTCGAAGAGGCGGGCTCCGCGCTGCTGGAAACGCTGAGCGTGTATCTGGAACAGGCGAGCAGCCTGGAGGGCGCCGCCCGCATGTTGTTCGTCCACCCCAACACCGTGCGCTACCGGCTCCGACGTGTGACGGACGTCACCGGATGGTCGCCCTCCGATGTCCGCTCCGCGTTCACTCTGCGGATCGCCCTGATTCTGGGGCGTCTGGCCGACAGAGATCCCCAGTCCTAGACTTTTGTCGGACATCAACAATTCCCCCTACGGTTCTTCGTCCCTGTCCCCACGGGTGTTCCGGACCGTTCACAAGAGAGAGTGTGAGGGTGCTCGTACTCGTCGCTCCCGGCCAAGGCGCTCAGACGCCCGGCTTCCTGACTCCCTGGCTCGACCTCCCCGGTGCCACCGACCGCATCGCGGCATGGTCCGACGCCATCGGGCTCGACCTTGCCCACTACGGCACCCGGGCCGACGCGGACGAGATCCGCGACACCGCGGTGGCACAGCCGCTGCTGGTCGCCGCGGGTCTGCTGTCCGCCGCCGCGCTTGACGCGTCGCCCGGTGTCGTCGCAGGTCACAGCGTTGGCGAGATCACCGCCGCCGCTCTTGCGGGCGTTCTCGACGACGAGGCCGCGCTCCGCCTCGTACGCACCCGTGGGCTCGCCATGGCCGACGCCGCCGCGATCACCGAGACCGGCATGGCCGCGCTGCTCGGCGGCGAGCCCGAGGTGACGGTCCCGCATCTGGAGAAGCTCGGTCTGACCCCGGCGAACGTCAACGGGGGCGGCCAGATCGTCGCCGCCGGCACCGCCGCGCAGATTGCCGCGCTGACCGAGGACAAGCCCGAGGGCGTGCGCCGCGTGGTGCCCCTCAAGGTCGCCGGCGCCTTCCACACGCACCACATGGCACCCGCCGTCGACCGGCTCCGCGAGGCCGCCGCGGCGCTGAAGGTCGCCGATCCGACCGTGACATATGTCTCGAACGCCGATGGAAAGACGGTCGCCACGGGCGACGAGGTCATCTCCCGGCTGGTCGGTCAGGTCGCCAACCCGGTCCGCTGGGACCTGTGCATGGAGACCTTCAAGGCGCTGGGCGTCA
The DNA here is from genome assembly GCF_040608395.1 of Streptomyces sp. NPDC005181. Classification (NCBI taxonomy): domain Bacteria; kingdom Bacillati; phylum Actinomycetota; class Actinomycetes; order Kitasatosporales; family Streptomycetaceae; genus Streptomyces; species Streptomyces sp. NPDC005181. The sequence continues at coordinate 19,998 of NZ_JBEXID010000071.1, read as the reverse complement.
CCGCGCTCATCGAGGCCTGCCCGGGCGGGACCCTCACCGGTCTCGCCAAGCGCGCACTGCCCGGGGTGCAGACCCTCGCGCTCAAGACCCCCGATGACCTCGACGCGGCCCGCGCGCTCATTTCCGAGCACGCAGACGCCTAAGGAGCCCGAGAGCATGTCGAAGATCAAGCCCAGTCAGGGCGCCGCGTACGCACGGATCATGGGTGTCGGCGGCTACCGCCCGACCCGTGTCGTGCCCAACGAGGTGATTCTCGAGAAGATCGACTCGTCCGACGAGTGGATCCGCTCCCGGTCCGGCATCGCCACCCGCCACTGGGCCTCCGAGGAGGAGACCGTGGCCGCGATGTCCGTCGAGGCGGCCGGAAAGGCCATCGCCGACGCCGGTATCACGCCCGAGCAGATCGGCGGGGTCATCGTCTCCACCGTCTCGCACTTCAAGCAGACCCCGGCCATCGCGACCGAGATCGCCCACAAGGTCGGCGCGGGCAGGCCCGCCGCCTTCGACATCTCCGCCGGCTGCGCGGGCTTCGGCTACGGCCTGACCCTCGCCAAGGGCATGATCGTCGAAGGTTCGGCCGAGTACGTGCTGGTCATCGGCGTGGAGCGACTCAGCGACCTGACCGACCTGGAGGACCGGGCAACGGCCTTCCTCTTCGGCGACGGCGCAGGCGCGGTCATCGTCGGTCCCTCCAATGTGCCCGCCATAGGCCCGACGGTCTGGGGTTCCGAGGGCGACAAGTCCGAGACGATCAAGCAGACCGTGGCGTGGGACGAGTTCCACGCCGAGCGTCCCGAGAAGTTCCCGGCCATCACGCAGGAGGGCCAAGCGGTCTTCCGCTGGGCCGTCTTCGAGATGGCGAAGGTCGCCCAGCAGGCGCTGGACGCGGCCGGGATCGCCCCGGAAGACCTGGACGTCTTCATCCCGCACCAGGCCAACATGCGGATCATCGATTCGATGGTGAAGACCCTGAAGCTGCCGGAGCACGTCACGGTCGCCCGTGACGTGGAGACCACCGGCAACACCTCCGCCGCCTCGATTCCGCTCGCAATGGAGCGGCTTCTGGCGACCGGTCAGGCGAAGAGCGGCGACACCGCGCTCGTCATCGGCTTCGGGGCGGGTCTCGTCTACGCCGCGACGGTCGTTACTCTCCCCTAGGCACACCGGACCTTCCGGTCCGGACGTCCGAACCCTGCTGAAATACATCGAAGGAGCGCCAACATGGCCGCCACCCAGGAAGAGATCGTCAACGGTCTCGCCGAGATCGTCAACGAGATCGCCGGTATCCCGGTCGAGGACGTCCAGCTGGACAAGTCCTTCACCGACGACCTGGACGTCGACTCGCTGTCCATGGTCGAGGTCGTCGTCGCCGCCGAGGAGCGCTTCGACGTCAAGATCCCCGACGAGGACGTCAAGAACCTCAAGACGGTCGGCGACGCTGCCGACTACATCCTGAAGCACCAGGCCTGATCCAGCCGGCTCGTGTGTCGCCACCCGGCGGTGGCGCCGCTGATTCACGACCCTCTACACGTGGAGAAGATTTTCCAGTGAACTCGACCAATCGCACCGTGGTCGTCACCGGTATCGGCGCAACCACTCCGCTGGGTGGCGACTCGGCGTCGACCTGGGAAGGTCTGATGGCCGGTCGTTCCGGCGTCAAGCCTCTCGAGGGCGAACGTTTCGCCGAACTGCCCGTCCGGATCGCCGCCCTCGCGGCCGTCGACCCGGGCGACGTACTGCCCCGCCCGCTGGCCCGCAAGCTGGACCGCTCGGCGCAGTTCGCGCTGATCGCGGCCCGCGAGGCGTGGGCGGACGCCGGCTTCACCGGCAAGGCCGGTGAGGACGACGCGATCCAGCCCGAGCGGCTCGGCTCGGTCATCGCCTCCGGCATCGGTGGCGTGATCACCCTGCTCGACCAGTACGACGTGCTCAAGGAGAAGGGCGTACGCCGCGTCTCCCCGCACACCGTGCCCATGCTCATGCCCAACGGCCCGGCCGCCAACGTCGGCCTGGAGGTCAACGCGCAGGCCGGTGTCCACACCCCGGTCTCCGCCTGTGCGTCGGGTGCCGAGGCCATCGGGTACGCCGTCGAGATGATCCGCACCGGCCGTGCCGATGTGGTCCTCGCCGGTGGCACCGAGGCGGCCATCCACCCGCTGCCGATCGCGGCGTTCGCCAACATGATGGCGATGTCCAAGAACAACGACGAGCCCCAGAAGGCGTCGCGTCCGTACGACACGGGCCGTGACGGCTTCGTGCTCGGTGAGGGTGCCGGAGTCGTCGTCCTGGAGTCCGCGGAGCACGCGGCCGCGCGCGGCGCCAAGGTCTACTGCGAGGTGCTGGGCCAGGGGCTGTCCGCGGACGCCCACCACATCGCCCAGCCCGAGCCGACCGGGCGCGGCATCGCTGCCGCGATGCAGAACCTGCTGGACCAGACGGATCTCAAGCCGTCGGAGGTCGTGCACCTCAACGCGCACGCCACGTCGACGCCGCAGGGCGATGTCGCGGAGCTGAAGGCTCTGCGCAAGGTTCTGGGCGACGACCTCGACCATGTCGCGATCTCCGCGACGAAGTCGATGACCGGTCACCTGCTCGGTGGCGCGGGTGGCATCGAGACCGTTGCGACGGTTCTGGCGCTGCACCACCGGATGGCTCCGCCGACGATCAACGTGGAGAACCTCGATGAGGCGGTGGAGGCGGACATCGTGCGTGATGAGCCGCGGCCGCTGCCGGAGGGTTCGATCGCTGCGATCAACAACTCGTTCGGGTTCGGGGGACACAACGTGGTGCTGGCGTTCCGCAGCGTCTGATCCCCACCGCCCAAGCCGTACGACGAAGCCCGCTTCCCCGCTCGACCGGGGAGGCGGGCTTTGTCCACTCGATTCTCGCCCTCGCCGGCGTGTGAGGTACGGGGTCCGGGGCGGAGCCCCGGTTCGGGAGAGGGGCGGGCAGGGGACCGGGCACGCCGCAGGCGCCCCTCACACCACCTGGTGGAGCCACCGCACCGGCGCCCCCTCCCCCGCATGCCGGAAGGACTCCAACTCGTCGTCCCACGGCTTGCCGAGGAGCTTGGCGATCTCCGCCTCCAGGTCCGTCTCTCCGCGCACCGACCGCGCCAGCGCAGCCCGCAGCCGGTCCTCCGGCACCAGGATGTCGCCGTGCATGCCGGTGACCGCGTGGAAGATGCCCAGTTCGGGCGTGGAGCTGTAGCGCTCTCCCTCCGCCGTGGCGCACGGCTCCGCCGTCACTTCGAAGCGCAGCAGATCCCAGCCGCGCAGAGCGGAGGCAAGCTTCGACGCGGTGCCCGCGGCGCCCTTCCAGGAGAACTCGGACCGCCAGGTGCCGGGCGCGGCCGGCTGTCTGATCCAGTCGAGCTGGACCCGTGCACCGAGGACACTCGCAACCGCCCATTCGACATGTGGGCAGAGCGCGCGCGGTGCGGAGTGAACGTACAGAACTCCACGTGTCGTCACCGGGACCTCCAGTGTGGGACGAGGTTCGCCTTCCCCAGCGGCCTCGCGCCCGTACCGCCTCTTCTTGGCCGGCTCCCGAGGTTGTCATCAGTAAACAGCATCGGGAGTGAATCTCCTGAAAAGGGACAGTATGTGACGTGATGTGATTTTCCGATATCACCCAATTGGAGCCGGGTGGCGGAACGTGGCGCTGGTTCGACGGGGAAAAGCTACCGTGCGGCGGCGCTCCAGGTGTGACGTACCGTCGGTCCTGGGCCCAGGATTCGCTCTGCATTCACCCGGCAGGGCGCCCGGGCCTGTCGCTGGGGCGATGAGGGATTGCCGGGGGCATAAACGGGAGGGCACGACGGATGCAGAATCGTTTCGCAAGCCACCGCTCGCGCACCGCTGCCGCCGTGCTGACGGTGCTTCCGGTCATCGCCGCGGCCGCACTGACCGGCTGTGACGCCGGGCAGGACGGGACGACGAAGGGGGCGGCCGCCGAGAAGCGCCGTCCCGCCGCTGCGCACGCCCCCGTCTGGGACCGCAGTCCCGAGTCGGTCGCCGCGGTCGGGGACTCCATCACACGGGGGTTCGATGCCTGTTCGGTGCTGGCCGACTGCCCCGAGGTGTCCTGGGCGACCGGCACGGACAGCGAGGTCCGCAGCCTCGCCGTGCGGCTGCTCGGCATCTCGCGCGCAGCCGCGCGCAGCTGGAACCACGCCGAGACGGGCGCCCGGATCGCCCAGTTGCCGGAGCAGATGGCGCTCGCGGCACAGCAGAAACCGGATCTGGTGACGGTGATGATCGGCGCCAATGACGCCTGCCGGGACTCGGCGGAGATGATGACGCCGGTGGCGGACTTCCGGGCGTCGTTCGAGGTGTCGATGCGTCAGCTGCGCAGCAGAGCGTCGAAGACGCAGGTGTACGTGTCGAGCGTGCCGGATCTCAAGCGCCTCTGGTCGACGGGGCGCGGCAACGCACTGGGCAAGCAGATCTGGAAGCTGGGGATCTGCCGGTCGATGCTGGGCGAGGCGGATGACATGAGTGCCGGGGCCGTGGCACGCCGCGCCTCGGTGCAGAAGCGGGTCGTGGCCTACAACAAGGTGCTGCGGGACGTGTGCGCGAAGGATCTGCGCTGCCGGTACGACGGCGGTGCGGTCTTCGGCTACCGGTTCACCGGCGAGCAGCTCAGCCCGTGGGACTGGTTCCATCCGGGGCGCAACGGACAGGCCCGGCTGGCGGAGATCGCGTACCGCAATGTCACGGCGCGGAAGCCCCCCGCGTAGCACAGCGACGTGGTCCAAGGTCCGTGATCATGGAAACGGGTTTGAGCACGGCGATACGCACGGAAGTCTTCGGCACCCTCGTGGACGGCACCGCCGTCCACCGCTGGACGCTGGAACGGGCCGGTACGCGGGTACGCGTCCTGACGTACGACGGCGTCGTGCGGTCGGTCGAGGTGCCCGGGCGGGACGGCGTACGGGCACCGGTGGCGCTCGGGCTCCCGGATCTCGCTGCGTACGAGAAATCCTCCGGTCCGTATTTCGGGGCGCTGGTCGGTCGGTACGCGAACCGGATCGCACGCGGCTCCTTCGTACTCGACGGGCGGACCCACCGGGTGACCCGGAACGAGGGGCGCAACCATGTGCACGGCGGGGCCCGTGGCTTCGACCGGCGTGTGTGGGAGGCGCGGGAGCTCACCGACGGTGTGGAGCTCTCCCTGGTCGCGGAGGACTGCGAAGAGGGCTTCCCGGGGCGCCTGGCGGTCTCGGCGGCGTACACGCTGGACGAGGACGGGGCGCTGCGCATCGCGTACCGGGCGACGACGGACGCGCCGACCGTGCTGAACCTGACCAATCACACGTACTGGAACCTGGCCGGCACCGGCAGCGGCAGCACGGCCGGGCACACCCTGCGGATCGCGGCTGGACGGATCACGCCGGCGGACGCCGAGTCGCTGCCGACGGGCGAGTTCCTGCCGGTGGACGGGACCCGGTTCGACTTCCGGGAGACGAGGACCGTCGGTGAGGGGTACGACCACAACTTCGTTCTGGACGCCGACGTCCACGGTCCCGTGGCCGAGCTGTGCGACCCCTTGTCGGGGCGTGTCCTGACCGTCACGACGACCGAGCCGGGGCTGCAGGTGTACACCGCCGACCACTTCGACGGGCGGCCGTACGGGCCCTGCGAGGGAATCGCGCTGGAGACGCAGCACTTCCCGGACTCGCCGAACCGGCCGGAGTTCCCGAGCACGGTGCTGCGGCCGGGCGAGGAGTACGCGTCGACGACGGTGTACGGGTTCTCGGTGCGCTGAGCGGGAGCGCGGCGGACGGCGGCAGGGGAGAGCCCCGGACGAGCCCGACGACCACCGCTGACGACCGCCCCGAGGGGCGAGACGGCCTTGAGACGGCCCTGGGGTGCGGTCCGCACGGCGCCGGAAGTGCACAGCGGCTGACCGGTGGCGGCCGGCGTCGCTCAGCGGGCGAGGCCCAGAGTGACGCCCAGCCCGACGAGTACCGAACCGATGCCGCGGTTGAGGACCTTCTGCCACCTCAGCATCGCGGTGCGCAGCTGCTCGTGCGAGAAGAACAGCGCGACCAGTGCGAACCAGCCGAGGTGGGCGGCGGACATGAAGAGCCCGTAGCCCGCCTGCTGCCACAGGCCGGTGTCCTCTCCGACGACCTGGGTGAAGGTCGACACGACGAAGAGTGTGGTCTTGGGGTTCAGCGCGTTGGTGAGGAAGCCGGTGCGCAGGGCCCCGAGCCGGGTCAGGCCCGGCTTCGACTCCAGATCGACGACGAGATCGTTGCGGGCGAAGAACGTCCGTACCCCGATATAGACGAGATACGCCGCACCGGCCAGCTTGATCGCGGTGAACAGGGCGGTCGAGGACGCGATCAGCAGCCCGACGCCGAGCATCGTGTACGTGACATGCACAAGGACGCCCGCGGCGACTCCGGTGGCCGCGAGGAGACCGGTCGTCCGGCCGTAGAGGTAGCTGTTGCGCACGACCATCGCGAAGTCGGCGCCCGGACTGATGACGGCGAGGACAGTGATGACGGCGACAGCGATGATCTCGGTCATGGCTCGGGGTCTCCTCGGTCCTCAGTCCTTGTTGAGGGTGTACGGGGAAGGGGCCGCGTCCTCGTCGTCGGCGGGCGGCGCCGTCAGGTCCCGCGCGAGCAGGGTGGCTCCGGCGACGGCGCCCGGCATCAGGAACACCGCGACGAACGGGACGAGAAAAGCGAGTCCCAGCGGTACGCCGAAGCCGAGGGTCAGCATGCGGCGGCCGCGCAGCAGGACGAGCCGGTCCGCCAGGATCAGGCCGCGGCGCTGGAGTGCCACCGCGGTGAGCTCCTCGGCAAGGAAGTAACCGGTGACACAGAAACCGATCGCGGGGACCACGGTCTGGCCGACGACCGGGATGAATCCGAGGGCGAAGAGCAGTACGGCGTAGAGCGAGACGCGCATCAGGATGCGGAGGCTGTCACGGGCGGAGATCCACAGTTCGCGCCAGAGCGGCAGCCCTGACTCGGGGACGTCGCCGCCCTCCGAACGGTCCACCTGCTCGGAGAGCGACTCGTAGAACGGCTGCCCGACCAGCAGTGTCACGGCGGTGAAGGTGATCACGGCGAGGAACAGCCCGAGGGCGAAGACCAGCACGGTGAGTGTGACCCGGAGCAGGCCGAGCCAGGGCGAGGACCAGTCGTCGGCGAACGGGGTCGCCCAGGCCACGAAGTCGTCGGCGCCGTAGCCGAGGCCGACGAGCGCTGCCGCGTACACAACGAGCGTGATGAGGCCGGGGATCAGGCCGAAGCCGAACCAGCGTCCGTGCCGGCCGACCCAGCGCTGCCCCTTGATCAGATAGCTGAAACCCACCCCTAGATCGCGCATGGCGTCAGCGTAACGGGGGCGGTAGGGGGCGTGTTGACCGGGGAGTTGGGGGCCGGTTGCGACTCCCCCGGACGGTGTGTCCTCGGTAGCCGGGCAGGCTCGATACACCGTCCGGTATGCCGAACGCGATGGAGGGCGGTACGCAGTCGAGGGCCGCACCCCGGCGGGCTACGGCCCTCAACTGCGCACGGGCAGTGCGGCGATCAGACGACCGACAGCTCGACCTTGATGTTGCCGCGCGTGGCGTTCGAGTACGGGCACACCTGGTGGGCCTTCTCGATGAGCGACTGCGCGGTGGCGGTGTCGACGTTCGGGATGGTGGCGGAGATCGCGACCTCCAGACCGAAGCCGCCCTCGGCAGTCTTGCCGATGGAGACCGCGGCGGTCACGGTGGAGCCGGAGCTATCGGCCTTCTCCTGACGGGCCACCACACCGAGGGCGCCCTGGAAGCACGCGCTGTAGCCGGCCGCGAAGAGCTGCTCCGGGTTGGTGCCCGCACCGCTGCCGCCCAGCTCCTTCGGCGGGTTGACGACGACGTCGAGCCGGCCGTCGTCGGAGGAGACGCGGCCGTCACGGCCGTTCTCCGCGGTGGCGACAGCGGTGTACGCGACGGTTATGTCCTGAACAGTCATGCTGCGGATTCCTCTGCTGTAGCGCCGCGACTCGCGCCCACGATCGCGACGGACTGTGAATCAGACTAGCGGGTGGCCGTGAACGACTGTCAGCCGAGCGAAACGATCATCTTTCCGGTGTTCTCGCCGCGCATCAGGCCGAGGAACGCCTCGAAGCCGTTCTCGATGCCCTCGACGCGGGTCTCGCGGTACTTCAGCTCACCGGAGGCCAGCCAGCCGGCGACCTCCTGGACGAACTGCGGCTGTAGCGCGGCGTGATCGCCGACGAGCATGCCCTGCAGACGCAGCCGCTTGCCGATGACGAGCGCGAGGTTGCGCGGGCCGGGGGTCGGCTCGGTCGCGTTGTACTGGGCGATCATTCCGCAGATGGTGGCGCGGCCGTGCACATTGAGCGAGGAGATCGCCGCTTCGAGGTGCTCGCCGCCGACGTTGTCGAAGTAGACGTCGATGCCGTCGGGGGCAGCCTGGCGCAGCTGCTCAGCGACCGGGCCGTTCTTGTAGTTGAAGGCGGCGTCGAAGCCGTACTCCTCGACGAGGAGCTTGACCTTCTCGTCGGATCCGGCCGAGCCGATGACTCGCGAGGCGCCCTTGAGCTTCGCCAACTGACCGACCTGGCTGCCGACGGCACCGGCGGCGCCGGAGACGAAGACGGCGTCACCCTCCTTGAAGGACGCGACCTCGAAGAGGCCCGCGTAGGCGGTGAGACCGGTCATGCCGAGCACGCCGAGGTAGGCGGAGAGCGGGGCCAGGTCCTGGTCGACCTTCACGGCATGCTGGGCCGGGACGTCGGCGTACTCGCGCCAGCCCAGACCGTGCAGGACGTGATCGCCGACCGCGATCCCGTCGGCGTTGGAGGCGATGACCTCGCCGACCGCGCCGCCGTCCATGGGGTGATCCAGCTTGAAGGGCGGGGTGTACGACTTCACGTCGTTCATCCGGCCCCGCATGTACGGGTCGACCGAGAAGTACAGGTTGCGGACGAGGACACGGCCCTCGGCGGGAGCGGTGACCGGGGCCTCACGCAGCGCGAAATCCTCGGCCTTCGGCCAGCCGTGGGGGCGGGCGACAAGGTGCCATTCACGGCTCGACGTGGGAAGTGCTGCAGACATGGGCTCGGGTTCTCCTCGATGTCCTACGAGTGGGGGAAGCGGGTCCGCCGGGTCCCGCCGGGTTCGGCCCGCCGGGTCCCCGTCAGAAAAGCTTCATGACGTGAAACAACCATGCTCCTAAATATTTCATGTTGTCAAGTAACCGGGTATCGTGGGTGTCATGGCCACCACGCGAACAGACCCTCTGACCCTCGAAGTCGTCGAGCTCATCGGCACGGTCGTGGCGCGCTACTACGAGGAGTACGACCAGGCCGCGGCCGCGCACTCGCTCACCGGCGCGCAGGCCCGGGTCCTCGGACTGCTCTCCCTGGAGCCGACACCGATGCGCAAGATCGCCCAGAAGTTGAAGTGCGAGCCGTCGAACGTGACGGGGATAGTCGACCGGCTGGAGGCACGGAGCCTGGTGGAGCGTCGGCCCGACCCGGCCGACCGTCGGGTGAAGCTGGCCGCCACGACGGAGAAGGGCGCCCGGACCGCGCTCCAGCTCCGCGAGTCACTCGGCTTCGCACGCGAGCCGCTCGCCGAGCTGTCGCACGCGGAGCGTGCGGTGCTGCGGGATCTGCTGCGACGGATGCTGGGTGTGGACGCGGAGTCCTAGAGCTGCGGGCCTAGAAGCAGAAAATGAGCCAGCACGATTCCGTCTTGGTCGGGCTGGGCGTGGGCGGCGCCGGGTTCGGGGGCTGTGACGGGTTGCCGGTCGGGGTGCCCGACGGGTTGCGAGGCGTTCCGGAAGAACTCGGTCCGGCCGACGGATCCGTGGAGGCGCCGTCGGAGGGTGTGCCGGTGGCCGCGGGCGGGGCGGAGCCCGCACCTCCGGGGGCACCGCCGCCGGTGCCGGTCGAGGTGCCCGGACGGCCGGTGCCGGAGGTGTGCGCACTGGTGGCGGGGGCGGCGGAGGTGCCGTCCACCGGTCCGGGGCGGTCGATGTCGTGGCTCGACGAGGGTTCCGGCACCGGCGCGGTCGTGACGTCGGTGGCCTCGCGCACGTAGTCCGAGGCGCCGTCGTCACCCTTCGGTTCGATGGCCAGCTCGGCAAGGCTCAGCGCCCCGGCGGCGAGCACGACACCGAGGAAGGCGAGCAGGGCGGTACGGCCGCGACGGCGGTGCGCACGACGGCCACGCCCTCCCCGGCCGCCACGTTGCCCCCTGGCACCGCGTTCTTCCCGGGCGCCACGCTCGTCCCAGCCGCGGGGTTCTTCCCAGCCGCGGGGTTCTTCCCAGCCGCCATGCTCGTCCCAGCCACCCCGCTCGTCACTGGCGACAAGCTCGTCCCCGGCGGCACGCTCGTCCATGCCGCCTCGCTCGTCCTGGCCCGCCCGACGCGAACCACCAGACGCGCGCGCTTTCGCGGACCCGCGCCTTCTCCCGGACCCGCGCGCACCACGCCCGCCCCGGGCAGGCTCGGCGGCGCCCAGGGCAGGCTCGGCGGCGCCGCGGGACCGGCGGCGGCGTCCGCCCGGCGCTGACGGCAGGGTCTTCTCACGCTCCGCGTCCGGTTCGTGGCCGGAGAGGGCGGGCGTGGCGTAGTGGCTCAGCGCCTCGACGGGGGTTCCGCACCCGGCACAGGCGAGGGCGCCGTTGAGATGCCGCTGACACGGTCGGCAGTAATCCATGGCGCCCGCAGATTAAGTGCCGATAGGACAACAGAGATAGCCGCTCAGGTGAGGATCCTGTGTGGAAACGTTTATTCCATGACTGCCGCCCCTTTTGGTCCACTCGAATTCCAGCTCGTCCTGCTCCGCCGGATGGCCGACCACCAGCCCGGCCTCGTCGAGGACGCCCGGCACGCACTCAGCGCCTCGCTCGCCGAGATGCGAGAGGCCAACCGCCGCTGGCAGGCGATGGTGCGGGCGCCCCGCGGGCGCGGCTCGCTGCGCCGCTACCGCTCGGTGCTGGGCGAACCCGAGTCCTCCGTGCACCGCCGGATCGGCGACCTGGAGTGCGACGCCCTGCTCTGGCCGGTGCCTCTCTGGCCGCAGCTGCGGTTCGAGGTGATGGTCGCACCGGGCGGGGCCGTATGGAACGAGTGGCTGGTCAGAGCCCCCGGGACGGTCGGCCCCGAGCTTCGCACGATCGACGATCTGCATCCCTGGTCGTGCACCGTCGACGAGGTCGCCCGGGCCTTCCCGCCGGCCCGCCCGATGGAGGGCAGCGCTCCGACCCGGTGGGCCCTCGCGATCACCGACCCCGGGACGGGCGCGCCGCACGTCGCCGAGTTCACCTGGGGGCTGTTCCAGCGACTGCTCCAGGGCTCACCCCAGCCCTGACCTGGTACTCCGTCAGCTCGGCACCCCCTAACGGCCCATCCCAGCGGGCGGCGGGCCCGCGCGCGCCGCACGATGCGAAGAGAGCCGGCCGCCGCCGGCACCCCCCATCAGCGCTCCCGGGAGAACCTGCCGTGACCGTCAGTCTTGAGCAGTTGCGCCGCTGCCACGTCGCCGTCGACCTCGGGGCCGCCCGGACGCGCGTGTACGTCAAGGGGCTCGGGCTCGTCGTCGACGAGCCGAGTGCCGCCGCCATCAACACCCGCACCGGCTCGCTCATCGCCGTCGGTGAGCTCGCGGAGCAGATGACGGGCCGCACCCCCGACTACATCCGGGTGGCCCGCCCGGTCTCCGGCGGGACCGTCGTCGACATCGAAATGGCCCAGCGCATGCTCCGCCATCTGCTCGGCGAGAAGCTCCGCCGTCAGCTGCGTCGCAAGCCGCGGCTGCGCGCCGCCGCCTGCACCCCGCACGACAGCGATCCGCTCGCCCAGCGCGCCGCCGTCGAGACCCTGGTCGGGCTCGGCGCCCGGCGGGTCGAGCTGGTCGACACCCTGCTCGCCGCGGCGGTCGGCTGCGATCTCCCGGTCGAGCAGCCGCTCGGGAGCATGATCATGGTGTGCGGGGCGGCGACCACGCAGATCGCGGTGCTCTCGCTCGGTTCGATCGTGACCGCCGTACGGATCCCGATCGGCGGCGACGCCATCGACCACGCAGTGATCCAGCATCTGCGCCAGCAGCACGAGTTGATGCTGCCGAGCCAGTCCGTACGCCCGTTGCAGCTGGCGCTCAGCGGCAACGGCCTGACCCCGCACGGGCCCGCCATGACCGAGATCCACGGCCGTGACGTCGTGACCGGCCTGGCCCGCTCGGTGCAGGTCGACACCGCCGCCGTGCGGCGCGCCATCCACACCCCGCTGACCGCGGTCCTCGACGGTCTCGGCAAGGTGCTGCGCGACTGCCCGCCCGATCTGGTGGCCGACCTCGCGGACTCCGGGATCATGATGGTCGGCGGCAGCGCGCTGCTGCCCGGGCTCGACCAGATGCTGCGCGATGCGACGGGCATGCCGGTGCAGATCGCGGAGCGCCCCGATGTCTGCGCCGTCCTGGGGCTCGGCGCCATGCTGGACGGCAAGGTCGAGCCGATGATCCTCAACCCGCTGGCCGCCTGACGACCGTGGGGGCGGCGGATGACCTTCGAGAGCGAGGGCCGGGGTGCGGCGGGCGGGCCCCCGAGCAGCAGCCCCCGCAAGCTGCCGATGCTCCTGGAAGCGGTGCTCAGCGTCGGCACCGATCTCGAACTGCGGGCCACCCTCCAGCAGATCGTGGACACCGCCACCGCGCTCACCGAGGCCCGGTACGGCGCGCTCGGTGTCCTCGACCCCCACCGCGGCGCCATCACCGAACTGTTCACCTCCGGCCTGACAGACGCCGCACGGCAGCGCATCGGCAGACTCCCGGACGGGCACTCGGGACTGCTCGGCGTGCTCGTCAGGGAGCCGGAACCGCTGCGCTCCGACGACCTGACCGCCGACCCGCGCTCCAGCGGCGTTCCGCCCGGCCATCCACGGATGCGGTCCTTCCTCGGGGCGCCCATCCGGGTGCACAGCGAGGTCTTCGGCAATCTCTATCTCACCGAGAAGCGCACCGGGCACTTCACCGATACGGACATGGCGCTGCTGCGGGTCCTCGCCTCGCAGGCCGGGATCGCGATCGGCAATGCCCGGCTGTACGAGACGGTCTGCCAGCGGGAGCGCTGGATCGAGGGCGCGGCGGCCGTCACCACTGCACTGCTGAGCGGCACGAACGCGACGGACGCGCTGATGACCGTCGCCGAGCAGGCCCGCATTCTCGCCGATGCCGCGGCCGGGGTGATCCTCCAGCCGACCGGGGACGGCGGGATGGAGATCGTCACCGCGTCCACGCTCGACGACCCGGCCGGCATCGTCGGCACCGTCATCGAGCCGGGCTCCCCCGTGCTGGTGCAGCTGCTGGGCGGTGAGCCGGTCTTCGTCGACGATTCGGCGACCGATCCGCGGATGACGACGCATGTGCGGTCCCGGTTCGGTCCCAGCATGATGCTGCCGTTGCAGAGCGGAGGCAGGCTCATCGGCACCCTCGCTCTGCCCCGGCGGCGCGGCGGCCGCCCGTACACGGCGGTGGACCGGTTGCTGGCCTCCCAGTTCGCCTCGCAGGCCGCGCTTGCCCTGGTGATGGCGGACGCCCAGCACAACAGGGAACAGCTCGCGGTGTACGAGGACCGTGACCGGATCGCCCGTGATCTGCACGATCTCGTCGTCCAGCGGCTCTTCGCGACCGAGATGATGCTGGAGTCGACCCGCCGCCGGGCACCCGCCCCGGAGACGGACGAGCTGCTCACCCGGGCCGTCGACGAACTGGACTCCACCATTCAGGAGGTACGGACCGCGATCTTCGCCCTCCAGCAGCCGCCCGCCGAGGCACCCGCCACCTTCCGGGGCCGGGTGCTCCGGGAAACCGGGGGCGCGGCCTCCGTTCTCGGCTTCCAGCCGTCCGTGCAGTTCACCGGGGCGGTGGACTCGCTCGTGCGGCAGCCCGCAGACCAGCAGCTCCTCGCGGCACTGCGCGGCGCCCTCGCAGCTGCGCACCGGCGGACTGGGGTGTCGGCCATCGAGGTGGAGGTGGACGCGACGGCGCGGCTGCCCGACGGGCGGGCCGCGGTCCGGCTGTCGGTCGCCGACGACGGGCAGGGCGACGACGACGCGCGCTCCACGACGTTCACCTGGCGGGCGCCGCTCTGAGCGCGACCCGGGTGCTGGAGTGGGCGACGCCCGCTTCCCGTTTGAGCCTGCGCAGCAGTCCGTCCAGGGCGGCGGTGTCGGCGACCGTGGCCCGTACGAGATAGTCGTGCCCGCCCGTCACGTGCACCACTTCGGTGATGCCGGGCAGCGCCAGCACCGCCCGTTCGAACACCTCGTTGGTCGTGTCGATACGCAGCGTCACATCGATGAAGACGACCAGACCCGTTCGGGTGTCGGCGGCCGGGTCGATGATCACGGTGAAGCCGCGGATGACGCCGTCGCGACGCAGCCGGCGCACCCGGTCGGCGGCGGCGTTGGCGCTGAGGCCGACCCGTACCCCCAGATCGCGGTACGAGATCCGCGCGTCCTCCTGGAGGACGCTGAGGATTTCCCTGTCCAGACGGTCCATACCGCGATTGTCGCAGCTTGTGCCGAATTATGACTGCGGAGACCGCTTCGGCCCGGTGGGCGGCCCCGTGCCCTGCATGGCGTAGGCCAACGGGCCCACCGGCATCGCCGGGCCTTGACTTGGAGGGTGGAACCAGCCGCCAAGCAGTCCCCCGCTCCGGCAGGCCGGCCGTCCGCCGCCGCATACCGCAACCTCGTGGTGGCCACGATCGGCTTCGGGCTCACGTTCTGGGCCTGGAACCTGATCGCGCCGCTGTCCGGGGACTACAAGGAGCGGCTCGGGCTGAGCTCGTTCGAGCAGTCGCTGCTGGTCGCCGTGCCGGTGCTGGTCGGTTCGCTGGGCCGGATCGCGGCGGGGGCGCTCACCGACAAGTACGGCGCCCGGCTGATGTTCCCGCTGGTCTCGGCGCTGACCATCGTCCCCGTACTGCTGCTGATCCCGGCGAGGAACTCCTTTGGGGCGATGCTCGCCGTGGGCTTCCTGCTGGGACTGGGGCGGCACGACGTTCGCCATCGGCATCCCGCTGGTCAACTCGTGGTTCCCGCCCTCCGATCGAGGGCTCGCACTGGGTGTGTTCGGCATGGGCATGGGCGGTGTCGCGCTCTCCGGTTATTTCACTCCGCGGATCGCCCAGCACGGTGACAACCTTCCGTCCCTCGTCGTCGCCGGTGCGCTGGTGGTGTACGCGGCACTGGCCGCGGTGCTGATCAGCGACCACCCGGACCGGAAGGTGCCGACCGACTCGCTCGGCCACCGGCTGGGCGCGGCCGGGCGGCTGCGGGTCACCTGGGAACTCTCCGCGCTGTACGCGATCGGCTTCGGCGGCATCGTGGCGTTCGGCGTCTATCTGCCGACCTACCTGAAGACCTGGTACGGCCTCTCGTCGACCGACGCCGGCACGAAAGCCGCCGGGTTCGCCCTGGTCACCGTCGTCTTCCGGCCGATCGGCGGCTGGCTCTCGGACCGTATCCACCCGGCGCTGGTCACCTCGGCGGCACTGGGGCTGGCCGCACTGACGGCGATCGTCCAGGCCTTCGACCCGAAGCTGGCGCCGGGCGGCACGATCGCACTGCTCTGCATGGCGGCCGGACTGGGCACGTCGAGCGGCAGCATCTTCGCGCTCGTCTCGCAGGTGACACCGCAGCCGAAGGTCGGCAGCGTCACCGGAATCGTCGGTGCGATGGGCGGACTCGGCGGCTTCGTACCGCCCTTGGTGATGGGCGCGATCTACAGCGCGAAGGGCTCGTACTCGATCGGCTTCATGCTGCTGTCCGATCTGGCGCTGGCCGGCTGTGTGTACGCGTACGGGCGGATGCGGAACATTCAGCGGGACCGGAGCAGGCCCGGGCCGGCAGCGCCGGCCGGGTAGGTCCGAATCCCGTCGTCCGCCCGAAGGTCGGGCGGGGCTCAGGACTCACTCGTCCAAGGGCAGCCCTTAGGGTCGGAGGGTGACTTCTCTTCTGCCTGCGCTGCATGACGGATCCGGCCCCGCGGCCGCCCGGGAAGCCGTCCGGTTCGGTGAACGCACCCTGACGTACGCACAGTTGGCCGCGGCCTCCGGCGCACTCGCCGCGCGGCTCCCGGGCGCGGGAAGGGTCGCCGTCTGGGCCACGCCGACCGCCGAGACGGTCGTCGCGGTGGTGGCGGCGCTGCGGGCCGGGGTGCCCGCCGTCCCCCTCAACCCGAAGACCGGCGCCCGCGAGCTGGCGCACATCGTGGCCGACAGCGCCCCGTCGGCTGTGCTGGCCCAGGCGGACGATGTGCTCCCGCCGGTCCTCGACGCACTGCACCGTACGGATGTCGACACGGCAGCGGCGGCGGCCGGCGACGCCGTCTTCCCCGAACCCGCCCCCGAGTCCCCCGCCCTGATCGTCTACACCTCCGGCACCACGGGCCCGCCCAAGGGTGCGATCCTGCCCCACCGCGCGATCGCCGCCTCGCTGGACGCGCTGGCGGACGCCTGGCAGTGGACCGGCGACGACGTCCTGGTGCACGCCCTGCCGCTGTTCCATGTGCACGGCCTGATCCTGGGCGTGCTCGGGCCGCTGCGCCGGGGCGGTTCGGTGCGGCATCTGGGGCGGTTCTCCACCGAGGGTGTGACCCGGGAGCTGTCGTCCGGCTCCACGATGCTGTTCGGCGTGCCGACGATGTACCACCGGCTGGCCGAGGCGCTCGGTACGGCGGCACCGGACGCGGCCGAGCTGGCAAAGGCGCTCGCCGGAGCCCGGCTGCTGGTGTCGGGGTCGGCCGCGCTTCCGGTCCATGACCACGAACGCATCGCGGCGGCGACCGGCCGCCGGGTCATCGAGCGCTACGGCATGACGGAGACCCTGATGAACACGGGCGTCCGGGCGGACGGCGAGCCTCGCCCCGGGACGGTCGGCGCACCGCTGCGGGGCGTCGAGCTCCGGCTCGTCGAGGAGGACGGCACCCCGCTCGACGATCCGACGGCCGAGGGAGCGGTGGGCGAGATCCAGGTGCGCGGCCCGAACCTCTTCGCCGGCTATCTGAACCGCCCCGACGCGACGGCGGCCGCCTTCGCCGAGGACGGCTGGTTCCGTACCGGAGACATGGCCGCCCTCGACCCCGACGGCTATGTACGGATCGTCGGCCGCAAGGCCACCGACCTGATCAAGAGCGGTGGCTACAAGATCGGCGCGGGCGAGATCGAGAACGCGCTGCTGGACCACCCGGGCGTCCGGGAGGCCGCCGTCACCGGGGAGCCGGACCCGGATCTGGGCGAGCGGATCGTGGCCTGGGTGGTGCCGGCCGACCCGGCCGCACCGCCCGCGGAGAGCGAGCTCGCGGACCATGTGGCGGCCCAGCTGGCCCCGCACAAGCGCCCCCGCACGGTCCGCTATCTGGAGGCGCTGCCCCGCAACGACATGGGCAAGATCATGAAGAGGTCGCTCGGCGCGTAGGCGCCTGTCGGCGCGGCAGGCGATCGCCGCGGTCACCGACGACTTCACCGAGTCCGACGCCGCGCCCGGCGCGAAGATGCGCGCAGTTCGGCGCGCGGGGTGCGGGATGACTGGTTTAGCGTGAAAAACCGGACCGGATCACCGAGTCAGGAGCGCAGAACCATGGCTGTGGAACCCGAGGGCACCCCGTGCTGGGCGGATGCGATGTTCTCCGATGTCGAGGGCGCGAAGAGCTTCTACGGTGACGTGCTGGGGTGGACGTTCGGCGAGGCGTCGTCGGAGTTCGGCTACTACACGCAGGCGTACGCGAACAGCAAGGCGGTGGCGGCCGTCGTACCCCCGATGCCCGGCCAGGAAGGCCAGTCGGCATGGTGTCTGTACCTCGCATCGCCGGACGCCGCCGCCACCGCCGTGAAGATCCGTGACCACGGCGGCGAGGTACTGATGGAGCCGATGCAGGTCGGCGACTTCGGCTCGATGGCGCTGGCTCGCGACCCGGGCGGGGTGACTTTCGGTGTGTGGCAGGCGGGGCGGCACGAAGGGTTCGAGGCCAGGGCCACACCTGGCGCGTACTGCTGGGCCGAGGTGTTCACCCGGGACCCTGCGAAGTCGGACGCCTTCTTCCCTGCCGTCTTCCCGTACCGCGTGAAGCAGATGCAGGACGACGCGATCGACTTCGCGCTCTACGACCTGGGCGCCGACCCGGTCCTGGGGCGGATGAAGATGACCGACGACTTCCCACCGGAGGTGCCGCCGTACCTCAATGTGTACTTCACCGTCGAGGACTGCGACGCGGCGGTAGCGAAGGCGACGGAGCGCGGGGCGATCCTCCGGTTCGGCCCGATGACCAGCCCGTTCGGCCGGTTCGCGGCGCTGAGCGACCCGCAGGGGGCGGCGTTCTCGGTGATCGACGTCAAGACGACCGGGGGCGAGATGCCGAATTTCTCCGACGCGACCGCCTGAGCGGCGGCGCAGTCCGGCCCACCGGAGAGAGCAGTGCTCTCGGTGTGCGGAACTCACCTGGCCCGGCGTCGCCCAGTGGCTCGCAGCCGTGAAGACCGCCGCCGAACGGTGAGCCCCGCCCCGCCGGCCTCGCGGCCCCGCGGCCCCGCCGCCACCGGTCACGGCTGCGGGTCCCGGGCGTCGTACCGGGCGAACCCTCGCCACTTCAGCGCGAGCAGCGACACCGCGACCACGCAGGCGATGCCGCCCCCGGTGGCCGCCACCGCCGGGGACGCCAGATCGGCGACCGATCCTGCCAGGAAGTCCCCGAGCCGCGGCCCACCGGCCACCACCACGATGAACACGCCCTGCAGCCGCCCTCGCATCTCGTCCGGCGCCGCCGCCTGGAGCATGGTGTTCCGGAAGACCATCGAGACGGTGTCCGCGCAACCGGCGAGCGCCAGCAGGAGCAGCCCGAGCCAGAGCTGACGGGTCAGCCCGAAGACGGCGATGGCGCTGCCCCAGCAGGTCACGGCGGCGATCACCGCAAGCCCGTGCCGCCTGATCCGGCTCAGCCAGCCGGAGAACACCCCACCCAGCAGCGCCCCCAGCGCCGGAGCCGCGACCAGCAGCCCGGTGGTCTTCGCGTCACCGCCGTACCAGACCACGGCGACGACCGGGAAGAGCGCCCGTGGGTGGGCGAGGACCATGGCGCACAGATCGGTGACGAAGGTCATCCGCAGGATGGGCCGCGCCGCCAGGAACCGCAGCCCGTCCGCCACGGACGCCCGCTTCTCGCTCCCCGCGTCGCCCGCGCGCTCGGGGAGCATCGAGGGCAGCCGCCACATCGCGTACAGCGAGGCGGTGAAGGTGACGGCATCGACGGTGTACGCGGCGCGGTACCCCCACCAGCCGACCATGAGTCCGCCGAGCATCGGTCCGACCAGCGCACCGGTGGTGCTGGTGATGGAGTTGAGAGCGTTGGCGGCGGGCAGCTGCTCGGCAGGCAGGAGGCGCGCGATCATCGAGCTGCGGGCCGGTGAGTTGACCGCGAAGCAGACCGCCTGCAGGGCGACGACCGCGTACAGCAGCCCCACCTGCTCGACCCCTGCGACGGTCGAGACGACCAGCGCGACGGCGAGCAGGAATGAACCGAAGGAGCCGGCCAGCCCCAGTTTGCGCCGGTCGACGGTGTCCGCGATGGCCCCGCCGTACAGCCCGAAGACGACCAGCGGCAGGAACGAACAGAACCCGATGAGCCCGACCGAGAAGGCGGACCCCGTGATGTCGTACACCTGGAGCGACACGGCGAGCGCCGTCATCCCCTGCCCGATCCAGGAGACCGTGTTCCCGAACCAGAGCCGCCGGTAGTCGGGCGAGGTCCGCAGCGGAGTCAGGTCGGCGAGTATGCGCGTGCGACGTACAGGTTCTTCGGTCGTTTCGGTCACAGCGGATGGTAACGACCGGTCCGGAGCCGGCTCCCCCTCGGGGCCGGGCGGCGGGGGCACCCCCGCCCGCCCCCCCGGGCCCCACAGCCCCCGCCGGACCCGCGGGGGGCCCAGGGGGGGGGGGGGGGGGACGGGGGCCGAGAT
>NZ_JBEXID010000070.1:0-36487 GCF_040608395.1 Streptomyces sp. NPDC005181 | reverse complement strand
GCCGAGGTGCCCGCGGGCACCTCGGCAGAGGGCCGAGCCGTCATGGGGTCAGGTCAGGCCGAGCGCCGGCCGCCGCGTCATTTCGTTCTGCATGCCTTCAATCCGTTTCTCATGGAACGATCACGAGCACGAACGTGGGCACAAGGGTCACCAGCGCACTGGCCGGCCAGTACAGCCGCGGATCGAGTGCGGCTCTGCGTCGCATGGGACGGTTGGCGAGCCACCACACCAGGGAGAACAGCGCCAGCACCGGTGCGGCGAACACCACCCAGGGCAGCATGCCGTCGTTCTCCGTCGGATTCCCCCTGGTCCAGCCCATGGCCGCGAGCGGCCAGTTCGAGGCGAAGTACCACAGCAGCCAGACCGGAACGACACCCGGGATTCCCAGCAGCAGATTCACACCGACAGCTATCGACGACCACTTCCGCATGTGCCCAGTATTCACACCCGTGATCGGCTTCGCTGATTGTTACCTGTGCCATCGCACACGGGTGCGCCCGTTCCGACGAACGGGGGCACCCGCACGCATTTACGGCGTGCCGTCAGCAGCCGCCGCAGTTGTAGTAGAGGACGTCCCAGTGGTTGCCCTCGTCCGCGTAGATGTTTCCGGAGCCGGACCGGTACTGGGGAGCGCCGTCACCGCGGAGCCCTATGTAGCTGAAGGCGCTGTGGATGTAGTTGGTGAGACAGGTGGACTTGCCGTAGTCGAGCTTGTACCCGTTCCAGTGCGAGTACGTACCGCTGGCGTGCCCGGTCTCGGTGCCCCCGGTGATGTTGAGCGCACAACCCGTGGCGCTCTTGAGGGTCTGGGCGCCCTGGGCGGTGGCCAGATTGAGCTGCTCGAAGGATGTGCAGGTGGAGTTGTTCCGGTTGGAGCAGCCGCCGGAGGACGACCAGGTGATACCGGACGAGCTGAACCGGGACGTCGCCTGCGCGTGCGTGAGCTTGGTGACGGCGTGCGCCTCGGTGGCGCCGCTGCCGAGAACGCCGATACCGGGGGCGAGCAGGGCGCCGAGGACGAGGGCGAGGGCGGTCAGGACGGGGCGCAGTGTCATACGGGACACCATGGGGGACTCCTCCTGCTCATGACAACAAGGGCAGGGAGATAGTGCCCCAGTTCTACGCGCGTCCGCCAGAGGGCATCGCGCGCGCCGATGCGGCGAACAGTGCCACCCCCGCGCACCCCCGCCGAAATCAACCGCCCCCAGATGTTGAAGTTTGAACAAGATGGAGCTACAGTCAATCTCGTTGAAGGTTAAACAACGACCTCGACCCCCGCTCGATCACGTCTCCCGAGGAGGAGCCATGGCTCTGTTCAACCGCAAGTCCGCCGCCACCCCGTCCACCACCGCCACCGTGGACCCGGCCCTGGCCGCCCTGACCGGCGAGTACACGATCGACCCGTCGCACAGCAGCATCGGCTTCACCGTGCGTCACGCCATGGTCACCAACGTCCGCGGCTCCTTCGGTGACCACGTGGGCACGCTGACGCTGAACGGCGCCGACCCGCACCACTCCACCGCCTCCATCGACGTCAAGATCGCCAGCATCGACACCGGCATCGCCGACCGCGACGGCCACCTGGTCAGCGGCGACTTCTTCGACGCCGAGAAGTTCCCGCTGATGACGTTCCGCTCCACCCACGCCGAGCAGCTCGGCGGCGACACGTACCGCGTCACCGGCGACCTCACCATCAAGGACGTCACCCGTCCGCTCGCCATCGACCTGGAGTTCAACGGCTCCGCCACCGACCCCTACGGCAACGAGCGCGTCGGCTTCGAGGGCAGCGCGGAAATCCTCCGCTCCGACTGGGGCCTGACCTGGAACGCGGCGCTGGAGACCGGCGGCGTGATGGTCAGCGACAAGGTCAAGCTGAACTTCGACATCTCCGCGATCAAGGCCGCTCCTCAGGCCTGATCCCCGGAAGCCCTCCGACCCGAGCGCGCCCGTCTTCCACTCCCCCGCCGGGGAGGAAGGCGGGCGCTCGGCATTTCCTTCCACCGCGGTTGCGGCGTCGTCCGGTGCAGGGAGTACTAGGGTCTGCGGCATGGCGGAGCCGTCCTACCTGCGCGAAACCCGGGCGTCGTACGACACCGTTGCTGTCGACTACGCCGAGCTCGTACGCCCCGCGTTCGAGGGCGATCTCCTGGGGCGCGCGATGCTGGGCGCATTCGCCGAACTCGTGCAGGAAGCCGGCGGCGGCCCGGTCGCCGATGTGGGATGCGGGCCCGGCCACGTGACAGCGCATCTTCGCTCCCTCGGCCTGACGGCATTCGGTGTGGAGCTGTCGCCGGGGATGGCCGAAGTGGCCCGGCGGGACCACCCGGACCTGCGGTTCGACGTCGGGACGATGACAGCCTTGGAGTCGGCGGACGGCGAACTCGGCGGCATCGTCGCCTGGTACTCGATCATCCACACGCCACCGGAAGTGCTGCCGGCGGTGTTCGAGGAGTTCCACCGGGTGCTGGCCCCTGGAGGCCACCTGCTGCTCGGCTTCCACGTCGGCGACGAGCGACGGCGCAAAAAGCAGGGGTACGGCGGTCACGCGACAACCCTCGACGTCTACCTGTTGCCACCCGACCGCATTGCCGAGTTGGCGACCCGCGCCGGGCTCGTGGTGCACGCCAGGCTGGTCGGCGAGCCGGAAAGCGCGCGGATTCCGCACGCCTGCCTTCTGGTGCGCAAGCCGAGGAATTCGTAACCGCCGAACGGCAGCGGAATCGGCTTTCCCTGTCCCCTGGCATACCTGCCGCGAAATCCCGGAAGTACCGAACGCATCGGGCAGGTCGCCCGTCACGGCTCAATTCCTCGGCGTCCCAGCATTTTTCTGAGATACCCCGGGGAGCCGGGCAGGAAATGCGCGCAGCCGTCCTGCCGCTCGACGCGCGGACTGCACCGGTTCTGCGCACTCCGCGGTCCGGGACGCGCACACACCACGGACGTCTGACGAGCAGTCAATTCGAGGTGCAGACGCCTTGGGCCGTATCGCCCCCTTTCCCGCTCTTCGAAAGTTTCGGCATTTCACCGACCCAAGTCGCATCTGGCAAGGCTTCTTGACACCCCATAACCAGCCCGTTAACCGTCACCGCCACAGCGTGCGTGGATCATTTTGATGGAGGGGACGCAGTCCATGGCTCGAAAGTTTTCGATCGTCGGCCTGGCCGTGACAGTGGCTCTCGCAGCCACAGTGGCAACGGCCCCTGCTGTGGGAGCCGTGGACACGGTGGGTGCCCACAAGGCGCCGGGACCGACCGCTGACGCAACATCGCAGCAATTGAATAACCACTGGGTGAATACCTGGACGTCGATGCCGCAGTTGACCGAGCCCGCGAATATGCCGCCTGCGCCGTTCACGCAGGACAATCTGGTCCTCGCCGACAGCACCCTGCGACAGACCGTCCACATGGCCGTCGGCGGACAGCAGATGCGACTGCGCTTCTCCAACGCGTTCGGGGGTGCGGCACTGCCCATCACCGCGGTCTCGGTCGCACTTCCGGCCGGCGGGCGGGCCGGCGACAGTGCGATCCAGCCGGGAACCTCCCGGAAGGTGACCTTCCACGGCCGGTCGTCGGCGGTCGTTCCGGTCGGCTCGGAGATCGTTTCCGACCCGCTGGACTTCACGCTGGAGCCCGGCTCCAACCTCTCCGTGACCATCTACCTGGCCGAGGGCCAGGCATCCAACTCCATCACCTCGCACCCCGGTTCCCGAACCACGTCTTTCATGCAGACGACCTCCTGCGGGTCTGCGGCGAGAGGGGCGTCGCTTTCGTGCCGTTCTTCGCGATCGCCGGCGCGGGAGGCGAGCAGGGCGGGGGCTCCGCGAGCGCCACCGACGACGAGCTGCTCGCCGTCGCCCGCGCCCACGGAGCCACGGTCGCGCAGGTCCGGCTGGCCTGGACGCTGCACCAGGGCCCGCACGTCCTGGCCATCCCGGGCACCGATCCGGACCACCTGACCGACAACGTGGCAGCCGGAGCGCTGCGGCTCTCGCAGGACGAACTGGCAGGGCTCATCCGCAACCGTTGACCCCATTGGGCTCTCTGGAGTCGCTGGTTGAGCGAACACGGTGTGGTCTGGCAATGCGCACCGATGAGAAAGCGGGCGCCGGCTGGGGCAGCCCGTGCGGAAACGCCGGACCGGCCCCTGCCCGTCTACACCGAGAAACGGAGAAGTCAATGCCGCACAACGAGGGTCAGCGCGTGGAGTACCTGGACCAGGAGAACAAGCGGTGTCAGGGCGAGATCACCAAGGTCAGCGGCAGCGGACCGGCGACCACCTACACCATCAAGAACGAGCAGACGCACCGTGACGACAAGGTCCGGGAAATGCAGATCGAGCAGGATCTGTAACAACACCTCCCCCGTTGACGCGCTGCCCTGACCCGCCTACACCGGGTTCGGGCAGGCCGCTGACCTTGGGACGTTCGAGGGCGTCCGCACCCGCCGTGAAGCGGCTGTGCGGGCGCCCTCATCGCTGGGCCCAGGGACTGTCCGGTGAAGCCTGCCGGTGCACCGCGACGACTCTCAGAAGCCGCCGCCGAAGTCGCCGCCCCCGCCGAAATCGCCACCTCCGCCGAATCCCCCGCCGTCGCCCCCGCCCCCGAAGTCGGACGAGTCGAAGTCCGAGCCGGAGTAATCGCCGCCCGAGTAGTCGCCGCTGCCGAAGTCGCCACCGCCGTAGTCCGCCGCGTAGGCGGGGGACGAGAGCATCGAACCGAGCACGGTGCCCACCAGCAGGCCGGGGAGCAGGCCGCCGCCGAAGTAGCCGCCCGCCCAGGGGCCGTACGCCGGGCCCGCCTCCCAGTACGGGCGGCGACGGCCGTCACCCGTGTCGACGGTGCGGCTCAGCGGGTCCTCGCCGTCGCGCAGCCGGATCTCGTCCACGCCGCAGACCGGGACCTCGCGCGGTGCGCCGCCGGACGGTGTCCACAGGGCGTCGGCCACCGAAGGGCCGTGGCGCGGGTCGAAGAAGCACGGTGGGCGGCGGTCCGGGAGGGGGCTGCCTGTGCGGCGGGCTTCCAGGACGGCCAGGGAGAAGCGGCCGTCCTCCAGGTCCTGGGTGACCCCGCGCACGTCGGACGGATGCTGGGCCTTGTCCATGCGGGACTTCGCGTTCTCGTACGAGTCGAGTGCCCGCTCGTAGTCGGCGCGCATCGCGTCGTCGGCGCCGGCCTCCGCCGGGCGGAAGTCGAGGCGGTCGAGGGTCTCGCCGTATGCGGTGATGTCCTCGTCCACGACGACCCGCAGCTTGTCGAGCGCCGCCCGTTCCTCCTCGGCCTTGCGGCGGCGGTTGCGGCGGACGATCGCGTACGCGGTCCCGCCGCCGATCACGGCCAGCGCGCCGACCGTGATCAGTGCGGTCACGCCGGATCCCGTGTCGTTCGAGCCGCCGCTCCAGGAGGCGGGGGCGTGGCCGCGCGCCTGGGCGACGGCCTGGTCGACGAAGGTGGTGAGCTGGGTCGGGGCGTCGGTGTTCGTGCCGGGGGCCTGCAGCGCCGCGGAGAGGTTCTGGCGGGCCGTGACGGACATGACCGACCGGTCCGCGCCCAGCTTGAACGTGTCGCCGAGGCGGATCCCGTACACCCCGGTGATCCCGGTGTCGTTGCGCAGCGTCCGCAACACCGTGGCCTCGGGGAACGCGGAGGTCTGCGGCAGCACCGCCACGAAGACCGGCTTGTCCGCGTCCTTGATCTTCTTGGTCAGGGCGTCGGCCTGACTCGCGGACAGCTGGTCCGCCGCTGCCGGATCGACGTACACCGGGCCCTGGCGCAGCGCCCGGGCCACATCGTTGATCGTCGTCGCGCTCGGCGCAGCCGGGGCCATGGCCAGCATGACTGCCGACAGCATCAGCAGCAGGCCGGCCAGCAGGGTCGGGAACAGCCTGTTCCGCATATATCGACGCTAACCCAGGTGAGCGACAAATGCTCTGCCCACCTGGGTCAGTCCTCCTTCCGATACCGCGCTATGCGGCCCGGTACGCCGCCCTCAGCTTGGCCACCGCCCCGGTCAGATCACCGGTGAGCAGCAGGTGGTCACCGTCGGCGAACGGCTTGGACACCGCCGCGGTCGGCTTCCCGCCGATTTTCTGCTGCACCAGCAGGCGAGCCTGGTCGACGATCGCCTTGCCTGCCTCGGACTTCCCCAGTCCGGCCTTCTCCGCGAGCTGCGCGGCGACGGCGAGCGCGCCGAGGGTCAGTTCGCCGCCCGCCGGGGCCTTCTTCAGCGTGGTCAGGCCCCAGCCGTACGGGAACTGCGGGTCGTACGTCGCGTCACCGACGTTGATCGGCAACTGCGACTCGGACTTCGGCCAGGTGACCGGCAGCTGTCCGGTGAAGGCGCGCTTCCCGTACAGCACGTCGGCCACGCCGTCGCCCTCGGTGCCCGGCAGCCACGACGCGACGAGTGCGTCGATGTCACCGAGCCTGTCGCCGATGAGCTGCGGGCGGCCGGAGACCACCAGGACCGCGCACTTCATCGCGGCGCAGACCTTGTCGATCGCGGCCTTGTCGGCGGCGGTCAGCTCCAGGTCGTTGCCGTTGCCGACGTCACCGATGCCTTCGGCGTACGGGGTCTCGCCGACCACGACCACACCCACGTCGTAGCCGTCCGTAGATGCCGAAGCGTCCTTGGAGTAGGTGACCGAGGCCGCGTCCGTGGCGTCCTTCTTCATGGCCTCCAGGATCGTCGTACCCGTGGTGATCCTGCCCGACGATCCCTGCCAGCTGACGGTCCAGCCGCCGGCCTGGTTGCCGATGTTGTCGGCGTTGGACCCGGCGACGTACACCTTCTGCGACGCCTTGAGCGGCAGCACTCCGCCGTCGTTCTTCAGCAGGACCTGCGACTTGGCCGCCGCCTCGCGGGCCACCGCACGGTGTCCGGCCGAGCCGATCTGGTCGATGCCGGTCGTGTCGGCGTACGGCTTCTCGAAGAGGCCGAGCCGGAACTTCTGGGTCAGGATGCGGGTGACCGCGTCGTCGATCCGGGCCTGGCTGATCCGGCCCGCGGTGACCTCGTCCTGGAGCGTCTTCGTGAAGTCCTGGTACGCCGTCGGGACCATGATCATGTCGAGTCCGGCGTTGATGGACGTACGGACGTCGCTGGCGTAGTCGCCGGGGATCTGGTCGATGGCCTGCCAGTCACTGATGACGAAGCCCTTGAAGCCCATCCGGTCCTTGAGCACGCCGTTG
Organism: Streptomyces sp. NPDC005181; assembly: GCF_040608395.1. NCBI lineage: Bacteria > Bacillati > Actinomycetota > Actinomycetes > Kitasatosporales > Streptomycetaceae > Streptomyces > Streptomyces sp. NPDC005181. The sequence continues at coordinate 29,301 of NZ_JBEXID010000070.1, read as the reverse complement.
ATCATCTCGGCGTCGGCGTGCATCTTCACCGGGCCCTGGTCGTCGCCGAGGATGTCGAGCGAGGAGTACGACGGCATGACCGTGCCGACACCACGCTTGACGGCCTCCTCGAACGGGGCGAGGTGCACGGCTTCGAGTTCCTGCCGGGTGACCTTCGTGACGCCCTGGTCGATGGTGTACGAACCGGTGGCGGACGAGCCGAACTCCGTACCGCCGTCGCCGACATAGTGCTTGGCGGTGGCCAGGACCTTGTCGCCCCGGTGCAGGTCCTTGCCGGATGCGCTGCCCTGCATGCCCTGGATGACCGTCTCCATGGACTCGACGAGTGCCGGGTCCTCACCGTACGACTCGTAGGAGCGGCCCCAGCGCTCGTCGCGGGTGACGCAGAGGCAGGGTGCGAAGTCCCACGGAATGCCCGTCGCGCGGACCTCGCCGGCGGTGACCGCGCCGGTCCTTTCGGCGAGCTTCGGGTCGCGCCCGGCACCGATGCCGATGTTGTGCGGCATGATCGTCGAGCCGATGACGTTGTTGTGCCCGTGCACCGCGTCCACGCCGTAGATCAGCGGGATCTGGAAGCGGGTCGCCTGCGCCCGGAGCTGGTAGGCGTCGACCATCTTCGCCCACGCCTCGGGCGTGTTCGGCGTCGGGACGGAGCCGCCGCCGGAGAGCAGCGAGCCGAGGTCGTACGCGGCGATGTCACCCTGCGACTTCAGTGCGTTGCGCTCGGCCTGGGTCATCTGGCCGGCCTTCTCGGCCGGCGACATCCGGGAGAGGAGGTCGGCGACGCGCTTCTTCTCCGGGAGCTTCGGGTCGAGGTACGGCAGCCCGTGGGCGTCGATGACGACCTGCGGGTTCTCCCTGGGCGGCTTGGCGCCGGTGACGGTGAGTTCGAGCGGGATCGTCTCGGCGGACTCGGCGGCGCCGTCCTTCCTGGTGGCGACCGAGATCCGGTGCGAGGTCCCGGACGCGGTGCCTGCCGGGAAGGTGTACGTGCCGGTGACCGGTGTGTAGTCCTTGCCGGACTCGGCGCTGCCGCCCTTGGTCTCGTACGCGACGGTGACGGGTTCCTCGATCGGTACGGAGCCGGTGGTGGCGACGGAGACATCGATGTCCGCCGTGCCGCCCTCCTTCACCGTGTGGACCGCCGCGTCCGTGACGACGCTCGCCTTCAGGGCCGCGTCGGCCTTCCCGTAAAGCTCCACACCGTCCATGGCGAACGAGCCGGGGGCCCCGGTCGGCAGCGTGACGGCGTAGCCCCACATCTCATCGAGGCCGAGGACCTGGTCGATGCCGCCGACGGGCTGGTAGTCGGTGCGGTACGTGAAATCGGTGAACGGGATCTCGACCTGGTGCCAGCCCTCCCAGTCGTCGGTGAACGACGTGGTCCACAGCTCGGACGCCTCGCCGTTGGCGCCGCCGTCCTTGATCTCGAAGTTGATCTTCTTGCCCGAACCGGGCGGCAGCGGCGCGGTGTTCTGGCCGTACCACCAGAAGCGGATGCCCTTGTGGGCCGACCAGTCGTGGGCGGGCTGGTCGGCGGCGAAGTCGTGACTGAGACCGCCGTAGCCGCTGATGTTGTACGTGCCTTCGAGGACCTTGGTGCCCTCGGGGGCGTCGGCGCGGTCCTTCAGGGCCAGGGTGGGCGGGTCGTCGGAGTCGCCGCCCCAGGTGAAGATGCCGTCGGCGGGCTGGTTGGCGAACGGGACCTCGCCCTCGAAACGGTCGACGAGGACGGGCGCCGGGTCGTCCGCCGTCGCCGCTGCGGTGGCGGCGACGGCGGACGGGGCGGCTCCGGCGAGCAGGCCGGCGAGGACGGTGACAGCGGCCAGTGCGGCCGTCGTCGGTCTGGCCCGGTGGCGGGCGCGTCGGCGGGTGCGTGGTGGCATTGCGGCTCCTTCGGACACTGAAAAAATGCTTCTGATAGTTCTTCCGCTCGGCTCGCACCCAGTCGACATCCGCCTTCACACCGCCCTGTGCGATACGGTCGACGCCGGACTGCGGCAGACCCCAGCAGGGCTGCGAGACCTGGTTGTTGCCGCAGCTACGCGCCGCGGGTGAGGCGGATCGTGTCGCGGTACCACTTGGCGCTGTCCTTGAGCGTCCGCTCCTGGGTGTCGTAGTCGACACGGACGATGCCGAACCGCTTGTCGTAGCCGTAGGACCACTCGAAGTTGTCCATCAGCGACCAGGCGAAGTAGCCCCGGACATCGGCTCCTTCGGCGCGGGCCGCAGCAACGGCGGCGATGTGGTCGGCGAGGTAGGTCGTGCGGTCGGCATCATGGATCCCGCCGTCCTCGGAGACGGTGTCGTCGAACGCGGCGCCGTTCTCGGTGATCACGGTGGGGACGCCGTAGTCCTTCTGCAGCCGCACCAGCAGGTCGGTGAGGGCGGTGGGGGTGATCTCCCAGTCCATGGCGGTACGCGGCAGGTCGCGCTCGACGCCCCGGGTGACCGGCAGGCCGTCGGCGTCCACCGGGGACCCCTCCTCCGTGACGCCGGAGAAGAGCGTGCCGCGGTAGAAGTTGACGCCGAGGACGTCGAGCGGGGTGGAGATGATCTCCAGGTCGCCGTCCTGGACCGGGAGTTCGACGTTCTGCAGGGCGAGGTCGGCGATGACGTCCTCGGGGTAGGCGCCCTTGACCACCGGGTCCAGGTAGAGGCGGCGGCCGAGCCCGTCGGCGCGGCGGCAGGCCTCGGCGTCCTCGTGGCTGTCGGTCTCGGGGGTGGCGGTCCCGAGGTTGAGCGTGATGCCCAGTTCGAGGTCGTTGCCGCGGGCGGCGGCGGTCTCGCGGATGTACCGGGAGGCGAGCCCGTGGCCGAGCAGCAGATGGTGGACGGCGTGGATCGCCTCGCCGAAGTTCGTACGGCCGGGAGCCTGGTTGCCGTACGCGTACCCGAGCATGGCCGAGCACCAGGGCTCGTTGAGCGTGGTCCAGTGCTTGACCCGGTCGCCGAGCGCGTCGTAGGCGAGCGCGGCGTACTCGGCGAAGCGGTAGGCGGTGTCGCGGGCCGGCCAGCCGCCCGTGTCCTCCAGCTCCTGCGGCAGGTCCCAGTGGTAGAGGGTGATCCAGGGGGTGATGCCCTTGGACTCCAGCTCGTCGATCAGCCGCTTGTAGAAGTCGAGACCCTTGGCGTTGGCCGGGCCGCGGCCGCCGGGCTGGATGCGCGGCCAGGCGAGCGAGAAGCGGTACGTGTCGACGCCCAGGTCCGCGATCAGCTGCACGTCCTCGGGCATCCGGTGGTAGTGGTCACAGGCCACATCGCCGTTCTCACCGCGGACGACCATGCCCGGCACCCTGCAGTACGTGTCCCAGATCGACGGGGTTCTGCCGTCCTCGGCGGCCGCTCCCTCGATCTGGTAGGCGGCGGTGGCGACGCCCCAGCGGAAGTCGGCGGGCAGACCGGTAACGGGCTCGGCGGCGATCTCGCGAGCGTATCCCTGGGGGATGACGAGGTTCATGGTTCTCCTGTGGTGTGCTGTGGGGTCGCTACGAGCGGGGGGCGGCGGCCTGGGCCGGGGCCGGCTGATGCAGCCAGCAGGCCACCGTGCGGGAGCCGTCCCCTTCCGGCCGGTCGAGGACCGGCACCTGGGTGGCGCACGGGTCGAGTGCCTTGCCGCAGCGGGGATGGAAGGCGCATCCGGCCGGCATCGCGGAAAGGTGCGGGGGCGAACCGGGGATGCCGGTGAGTTCGCGGCGGGGGCCGTGCAGAGCCGGGAAGGAGTGCAGCAGGCCATCGCTGTAGGGGTGGCGGGGGTCCTGGTAGATGTCGGAGGCACCGGCCTCCTCGACGATCCGGCCGCCGTACATGATCGCGATCCGGTCGGAGAACTCGATCAGCAGCGAGATGTCGTGCGTGATGAAGACGACCGAGAAACCCAGCTCCTCACGGAGCTTGACCAGCTGGCGCAGGATCTGGCGCTGCATGACGACGTCCAGGGCCGTCGTCGGCTCGTCCATGATGACGATCTCGGGCTCCAGCGCAAGCGCCATCGCGATCATCACGCGCTGGCGCATGCCGCCGGAGAGCTGGTGCGGGTAGGCGGAGAGCCGGTCCGCGGAGATGCCGACCAGCGACAGCAGCTCCTTCGCGCGTTCGGTGCGTTCGGCCCGCTTCATCTCCGGGCGGTGCGCCTTGAGTACGTCGGTGAGCTGGCTGTGGACCGTGTGCACCGGGTTGAGCGAGTTCATCGCTCCCTGGAAGACGATCGACAGCTCCTGCCAGCGGAAGGCGCGGAGCTCGGGGGCGGACAGGGTCAGCAGGTCGAGCGCCTCGCCGTCGCGCCGGTGGTAGTGGACCTCGCCGCCGGTGATCACTCCGGGCGGGGAGAGGAGACGGGTGACGGCGTACGCCAGGGTGGACTTTCCGGAGCCCGACTCGCCTGCCAGGCCGAGGACTTCGCCGCGGTGCAGGGTGAGGTCGATGTCGCGCAGCGCGTGCACGGCGTCGTCCCCGGTCCCGTAGTCCACGTTGAGGCCGCTGATGGTGAGGACGGGCTCGCTCATGAGCGGGTCTCCTTGTCGTGCGCGCCGCGCGCCACGGCATCGTGCGCGCCGCGCGCCACGGGGGTGAAGCCGACCCGCATCCGGACCTTCCGGGACGCGCCGGTCTCCGTACGCAGCCGAGGGTTGACGAACTCGTCGATACCGAAGTTGATCAGGCCGAGCGACATGCCGAGCAGCGCGATGCAGAGCCCGGCCGGGACGAACCACCACCACGCGCCCTGCGCCAGCGCCTGGTTGGACTGCGCCCAGAACAGGACGGTCCCCCAGTTCCAGTTGGAGATGTCGGCGACGCCGATGAAGGCGAGGGTGATCTCGGAGAGGATCGCGAAGATGACCGTGCCGACGAAGCCGGAGGCGATGACGGCCGTCAGGTTCGGCAGGACCTCGAAGAGGATGATCCGCCAGGTCGACTCGCCGGTGGCGCGGGCCGCTTCGACATAATCCCTGCGGCGCAGCGACAGCGTCTGGGCACGCAGGACACGCGCGCCCCACGCCCACGAGGTGAGGGCGATCACACTGGCGATCAGCAGGTCACCGGCGTCGGAGACGAGACTCGCGATGATGATGATCAGTGGTAGCCCGGGGATGACCAGGAAGACGTTCGAAAGCACCGAGAGCAGTTCGTCGGCGGTACCGCCGAGGAAGCCGGCGCTGACCCCGATCAGTACGGACAGGATCGTCGCGAAGATCCCGGCGACGAAGCCGACGACCAGGACGCCGCGGGTGCCGACGAGGATCTGCGAGAGCACATCCTGTCCGGTGTGCGTGGTGCCGAACCAGTGCGCGCCGGACGGCGGTTGGAGCAGTGCGTTGCTCATGGCATCCGGGTCGTACGGGGCGATCCACGGCCCGATGACGGCGATCACGACGAAGAACAGCAGGATTCCGAGGCCGACAACGGTCTTGCGACCGCGCAGGAAGCGGAGTCTGCGCTTGCTGGGCGCCGGGGTCTCGATTGCATCCAGTACGGCGACGTCGGCAGCGGTGACGGCCATGTCCTAGGCCTCCCTTCGGGTACGGGGGTCGAGGACCATGTAGATGACGTCGGCGAGGAGGTTCGCCACGAGGACCGAGAGTGTGATGATCAGGAACACGCCCTGCATCAGGGGGTAGTCCTTGGCAGCCACGCCCTGGAAGAGCTGGTAGCCGATGCCCGGGTAGGAGAAGACCATCTCTACCAGCAGCGTGCCGCCGACGATGAAGCCGAGTGAGAGGGCGAAGCCGGAGATGTTGGGCAGGATCGCGTTGCGTGCCGCGTATCCGAACATCACCCGCCGCTCGGAGAGCCCCTTCGCCTGGGCGACCATGACGTAGTCCTCGCTGGACACCGTCACCATCATGTTCCGCATGCCGAGGATCCAGCCGGCCACCGCGCTGAGCACGATCGTCAGTCCCGGAAGCACGGCGTGGTAGAGCGCGCTGGAGATGAACGGCCAGTCGAAGGCCGGCACCAGGGCGCTGTCGTACCCGAACGCTTCCGGGAAGATCGCCCACTTGTTGGCGAACAGCGCAATGGCGATCAGCCCCAGCCAGAAGTACGGGATGGCGGAGATGAAAGTGGTGACGGGCAGCAGGCTGTCGATCCAGGAGCCGCGCCGCCAGCCGGTGAAGACGCCGATGCCGGTGCCGAGCGCGAAGCTGATCAGGGTGGTGACGCCGACGAGCGCGAGCGTCCACGGCAGCGACTGGGCGATCACCTCGCTGACCGGCGTCGGGAAGAAGGTGAAGGAGAGCCCGAGGTCGCCGTCGAGCAGATGCGACCAGTAGTCGGTGTACTGCTCCCACAGCGACTGGTGCTTGTCGAGGCCGAAGAGCGCCTTGAGCGAGGCGATGGCGCTGGTGTCGAGCTGGCCCTGGAAGCGTGCGATGAGGGACTGGACGGGGTCGCCCGGCATCAGGCGCGGGATCAGGAAGTTGATGGTGATCGCGGCCCACGCGGTGACCAGGTAGAAGGCCAGCCGTTGCAGCAGATACTTCACTTCACGGCCTCCTTCTCGTGATCGTCGACGGCTTCCGCGGCGTCGGCGTACAGCCAGCAGGCCGCCCACTGGCCGTCCGCCAGGTCGAAGCGCGGCGGCAGTTCGGTGCGGCAGCGCTCCATCGCCTTCGGGCAGCGGGGGTGGAAGCGGCAGCCGGCCGGTGGGGCGATCAGCGAGGGCGGTTCGCCGCTGCCGGTCTCCTCCTGTTCCTCCTCGGCGACCACCCGGTCCGGGTCGGGCGCGGAGGCGATCAGCAGCTGGGTGTACGGGTGCGCGGGGCGCTGGGTGACGGTTTCGCTGTCACCGCCCTCGACGATCCGGCCCGCGTACATCACGAGCGTGGTGTCCGCGAAGTAGCGGGCGGAGGCGATGTCGTGGGTGATGTAGAGGATCGCCAGATGGAGGCGTTCCTTGAGGTCCCGCAGCAGGTTGAGGACGCCGAGCCGGATGGAGACGTCGAGCATCGAGACGGGCTCGTCGGCCAGGAGGACCTTCGGGTCGGCGCCGAGCGCACGGGCGATGGCGACGCGCTGGCGCTGGCCGCCGGAGAGCTCGTGCGGGAACTTGTCGAGGTACTGCGCGGCAGGGGTGAGCTGCACCCGCTCCAGCAGCGCGGCGAGCTCGGCTCCGGTCGCCTCCCGGCCGTGGATCTTCAGCGACCGGGTGAGGTGGTAGCGCACGGTGTGGACCGGGTTGAGCGAGGCGAACGGGTCCTGGAAGATCAGCTGGACCTGTCGTACGTACGAGCGGAAGGACCGGCCACGGCCTGCCTTCACCGCCTTCCCCGCCAGCTGGATCTCGCCCTCGGTGAGCGGATACAGCTGGGCGAGCAGCCGGGCGACGGTGGATTTGCCGGAGCCCGACTCCCCCACCAGGGCCGTGACCGTGCCCCGCCGGAGCTTCAGCGAGACGTCGTCGACGGCGTGGACGGTGCGGCGCCGGCGCGAGACGAGATCGCGGCCGGTGCGGCGGACGGGGAAGTGTTTGGTGACTCCGCGTGCTTCGAGCACGACGTCGTCGGTCCGATCGGTGGTGGTGGTCATGGCCGGTCCGTTTCCCCGTACTTACTTGGCGGGCTTCAGGTTCAGCACGATCTCCAGCGCGGTGGGCTGGGTGTGCTGCGGCGGGGCGTACGCGTCGGCCTCGGTGGGCCAGCCCACCCAGTTCTTCGTGGAGTACTCCGCCCCGATGGGGGCGGCGGCCGTGGGGATCACCGGCGCCTCCTCGACCATGATCTTCTGGAGCTTGTTCATGGCCGTGATGCGGGTGGCTTCCTCGGTGGCGTTGGCGTAGTCCTTGAGCGCCTGGGTCGCCTCGGGGCTCTTGAAGCGGCCGAAGTTGCCGAGCTGGGAGCTCTTGCCGATGGGCTGGAGCAGCGCGCCGTCCATGATGTTCTGGTACATGTCGTAGGGGGTCGCGCCGCTGTTGGTCCAGTGCAAGGTGGCGTCGAAGTTGCCGTTGGCGACGTCCGCGCCCCAGGCCTCGGCGGTCTGCGTCTTGACCTTCGCCTCGATGCCGAGCTGCTTGATGTTGTCCTTGATGATCGAGAGCCCGGTGATGTAGTCGTTCCAGCCGGCCGGGTCGGTCAGCGTCAGCTTCACCGGCTTGCCGCTCGGGTCCTTCAGCACACCGCCGGAGAGCTTGAACCCGGCGTCGTCGAGGATCTTCTTGGCGCCGGCCACATCGGGCGCGGTCGTCGCGCTCTTGTACTCGGGCGCGAGGAACGAGTCACCGGCGGGCAGCGGGATGCCGGTGGGGTTGGTGATCTCCGGGTAGAGGGTGGCCTCGGCCTGGGTGTAGATCGCCTTGCGGTCGACGACCATCGCCATGGCCTTGCGCAGCGCCGGGTTGTCGAACGGTTTGCGTGCGGTGTTGAACCACAGTCCGTGGATGCCGAGGCCGGACGGGAACCACAGCTTGTGGTTCTTGGGGTCCTTGGCGACGAACAGCTGCTTGTAGTTCGGCATGAAGACGAACGACCACTCGACCTTGCCGCTCGCGAGCGCCGTGGTCGCCGCGCTGTTGTCGTTGTACGCGGTGTACCGCAGCTCCTTGACCTTGGTCTTGCCCTTCCAGTAGGTGGGCGTGGCCGTGAGCGTGGTGGTCTGCGGGGTGAACGTCTTCAGCTTGTACGGGCCGGAGCCGACCGGGGTGCGGTTGGGCCAGGTCTCCGGGTTCTTGACGCTTTCCCAGATGTGCTTGGGCACGATGAACTGCTGGGTGATCTTGTTCTGGTTGACGTACTGGGAGTCCTTGAAGGTCAGGACGACCGTCTTGCCCTCGACCGCGACCCCGTCGAACGGGATGCCGTTGCCGTTCAGCGCCGGGTGCTTCTTGAGCAGTTCGAAGGTGTACGCGACGTCGTCGGCGGTCAGCGGCTTGCCGTCGGCCCACTTGGCCTTGGGGTCGAGGCTGAACGTGACCTTGGTGAAGTTGGACTCCCACTTCCAGTCGGTCGCCAGCCACGGCTTGGCCTTGTCCGCGGGCTTGATCTGGTTCGTCATCGCCAGCGGCTCGTAGACCATGAAGCGGTAGCCCAGCGTGGCACCGGCTGAAGTGCTGAGGAACGGGTTGCTGTTGTTGGTCTGCGGTCCGTCCGGCTTGCCCAGGGTCAGCACGCCGGAGGCGCCGCCACCCCCTTTGTTGGCACCCGAGTTGGCGGACGAGCAACCGGTGGCGAGAGCGACCACGACAGTGGCGATTGAGAGCGCTCTCAGCGTGGGGCGGCGGCGTACGGACATGGCGACTCCAGGAGGGACTGCGGGTCCGGAAGATCCGGGACGGAGGGTGGTCGGCGCTCGGCGCGCCGCGTACGGGTGATGCGGGGCGGTGCAGGTGCGGGTGGTGCCGAGGGTGCGCGGGGAGGCGGTACGGGGTGCGGGTGGCCGGGAGGGAGCCCGGCCGGACCGCTACGGCGCCGAGAGGCGCACGACCAGTTCGGTGGGCAGCACGACCGGTTCGTCCGGGGTGGCCGTGCCGCCGAGATGGGAGAGCAGCAGCCGCGCAGCCGTCTCACCCATCTGCCGGGTGGGCTGGCGCACGGTGGTCAGGGGCGGTTCGGTGTGCTCGGCCATCGGGATGTCGTCGAAGCCGACCACTGCGATGTCGTCGGGCACGGACCGGCCGGCCGCACGCAACGCCCGCAGCACGCCCGCCGCGCTGATGTCGTTGTGCGCAAAGACCGAGTCGAACTGTGCTCCCTCGGCGAGGAGTTGTTCCACGGCCTGTCGGCCGGACCGTTCAGTGAAGTCCCCCTGGACGATGAGATCGGTCGGCAGGACCGTACGGAATCCGTCCAGCCGGTCGCGTACACAGCCGAAGTGCTGGGGGCCCGTGAGGACGAGGGGCCTGGTACGTCCGGCGGCCAGCAGATGGCGGGCGGCGGACGCGCCTCCTTCGTGATTGGTGGTCACGACGGAGGGGAACTCGGGGTGGTGACCTCGGTCGTCGATGAGCACGATCGGCAGGCCACCGCGGTGCAGTGCGGTGAGATGGTCGAGAGTGTTCTCGGGTTCGACGACGACGAGTCCGTCGAAGGCACGCGCCGACACCTGGCTGGTGAAGCGCTCCACGGACTCGGCGCCCCGGTTGCAGGTGAAGAGCAGCAGCCCGTAGTCGGCGGCCTCGACGGTGTCGACGACGCCCTGGAGCACTTCACCCATCCACGGCCAGGTGAGCGAGGGCACCAGCATGCCGACCGTACGGCTGCTGCCGCGGGCCAGTCCGACGGCGCCCGAGCTGGGTACGTAACCGAGCTGTGCAATCACTTCGCGAACACGGGCGGCCGTGGAACCGCCCACCTCGCCCTTGGCGTTGATGACCCGGGAGACGGTCGTCTTGCTGACGCCGGCCTCACGGGCGACATCGGCGATGGTGACACGCATCGGGGGCCTCCGGGACAAGACAGGACGGGAAGCGGAACCGGTACCGCAACCGGTTCCGGAACCGGTACCGGCGTTGCGGCGTGAGTTAACCCCGCTGGAACAGTGCCGTCAATACTTCACGTCGACATTGGTCCGTACCCATCTCCCCAGCAGGCAGGACGTGTTGTGCGTTCAAGTCATGAACGCACGCCCCCTTGACGCGAGCCCGCAACGGCAGTTCACTCACGCCTCGATCGACGGCAACTCCCCCACAGTCCCTGCCGAGAAAGGCAGCAGCCCATGATCAGATCAAGCAGAGCGGCTCGCGCACTGGTCGCCACAGCGCTCGCGACCGCGGGTCTCAGCGGGCTCTCGTCCGGTACGGCGCAGGCCGCCGGTGAGACCGTGAACATCGCGCTGACCACGACGGACGACGCCGGTGGCCGGCATGTCACCCGCGGCCTGGAGGCACAGACCCCGGTCGCCTTCGGTTCCGGGAACGGTGGCAGCGGCACGAACATCACGGTCGACGAGAACACCCGCTACCAGACCTTCACGGGCGGCGGCGCCTCGTTCACCGACACGGCCGCGTACTTGATGAAGAGCAGCGGGGCGCTCAGCCAGGCGACCCGCGACGCGACGATGAAGAAGCTGTTCTCCCCCACCGAGGGCATCGGGCTCTCGTTCGTACGCAATCCGATGGGCGGCTCGGACCTCGCCAGGACCGGCTACACATACGACGACATACCGTCCGGCCAGACCGACCCGTCGCTGGCGAAATTCTCGATCGCACATGATCTGGAGGACGTGCTCCCGCTGACCAAGCAGGCCAAGCAGCTCAACCCGGCGCTCACGACGGTCGCGTCGCCATGGACCGCGCCTGCCTGGATGAAGGACAGCGGCCAGCTGAACGGCGGCTGGCTGAAGGCGGGGAACTACGGCACGTACGCCGACTACTTCGTGAAGTACCTCCAGGCGTACAGGGACCAGGGCATTCCGGTCGATTACGTCACCGCGCAGAACGAGCCGACCTGCTGCTCCGGCTATCCGTCGATGAGCTGGAACGGCTCGGGGCTCGCCTACTTCACCAAGAGCGAGCTGCTGCCCAGACTCCAGTCCGCGGGGCTCGCCACCAAGGTCCTCGCCCACGACTGGAACTGGGACACCTACGACGCCTACGCGGCCGCCACGGTGGACGACCCGGCGGTGCGCAACCACCCGAACTTCGGCGGGGTCGCCTGGCACGGCTACGGCGGTGACATCACCAAGCAGACCACCGTGCACAACCAGTACCCGACGATGGACGCCTTCCAGACCGAGCACTCCGGCGGCACCTGGATCGCCGACCAGCAGCGCGAGGACATGCTCAACATCGTCGACTACACCCGCAACTGGGCGAAGTCGGTGACCAAGTGGTCCCTGGCCGTGGACCAGAACCGGGGCCCGCACAACGGCGGCTGCGGCATCTGCGACGGGCTGATCACCGTGCACAACGGGGACAGCAGGAGCGGGCAGGTCGACTACAACATCGAGTACTACACGATGGGTCATCTGACGAAGTTCGTCCGGCCCGGCGCCCAGCGGATCGCCTCGACGGCCAGCTCCACCGTGCCCAATGTGGCCTGGCGCAATCCGGACGGTTCGAAGGCGCTGATCGCGTACAACGGCGGCACGTCGGCGCAGCAGATCACCGTCAACTGGGGTGGCCAGAAGTTCACTTACTCGCTTCCGGGCCGCACCTCGGTGACCTTCACCTGGTCCGGCAGCCCGTCCGGCTCCCCCGGTACCTCGGGCGTCTTCTCGGGCCCTGCGGGCAAGTGCCTGGACGTCGCGGGCGGCAGCAGCGCCGACGGGACGGCCGTCCAGCTCTATGACTGCAACGGCTCGGCGGCGCAGCGCTGGACGGTCGCAGCGGACGGTTCCATCCAGGCGTTGGGCTCCTGCCTGGATGTGACGTCCGCGTCGACGGCCAATGGAGCAAAGGTGCAGCTGTACACCTGCAACGGTTCGTCGGCGCAGCGTTGGACGTACAACGCCTCGACGGGTGATGTCGTCAACACGGCCGCGGACAAGTGTCTGGACATCACCGACCAGTCGACGGCGAACGGGGCCCGCGCCCAGATCTGGACCTGCACCGGAGCCGCCAACCAGAAGTGGCATCTCCAGTAACAGGGCCGGTCTGTCCGGGGGGGGCGGGCCCGCGGAGACTGCTCCGTGGGCCCGCCCCGGACCGAGGCGACTACTCCGTGGGTTCGACCCCGGCCCGCAGCAGGCCGTAGGTGTACGCGTCCTCCAGCGCCTGCCAGGACGCCGCGATGACGTTCTCCGCGACGCCGACGGTCGCCCAGTCGCCGGTGCCGTCGCCCGTGGTGATGAGTACCCGGGTGGTGGACTCGGTGCCGGTGCGGCCCTCCAGGATGCGGACCTTGTAGTCGACCAGCTCCAACTTGGCGAGCTGCGGATAGATCCGCTCCAGGGCGACGCGCAGGGCCCGGTCGAGCGCGTTGACCGGGCCGTTGCCCTCGGCCGTGGCGACGAGACGCTCGCCCTTGGCCCAGAGCTTCACGGTCGCCTCGTTGGCGTGGGTGCCGTCGGGGCGGTCCTCGACGATCGCGCGCCAGGACTCCGTACGGAAGTAGCGGCGTACCCGGCCCTCGACCTCGGCACGCAGCAGCAGTTCGAAGGAAGCGTCGGCGGCCTCGTACGTGTAGCCCTGGAGCTCGCGCTCCTTGACCCGCTCGACGACGCGCCCGACGAGCTCGCGGTTGCCCCCGAGGTCGATGCCGAGCTCCTTGCCCTTGAGCTCGATGGAGGCGCGGCCCGCCATGTCGGAGACGAGCATCCGCATGGTGTTGCCGACCAGCGCCGGGTCGATGTGCTGGTAGAGGTCCGGGTCGACCTTGATGGCGGAGGCGTGCAGTCCGGCCTTGTGGGCGAAGGCGGAGACACCCACATAGGGCTGGTGGGTGGAGGGCGTGAGGTTGACGACTTCGGCGATGGCGTGCGAAGTGCGGGTCATGTCGGCGAGTGCGCCGTCGGGGAGGACGGCCTTGCCGTACTTCAGTTCCAGGGCGGCGACGACAGGGAAGAGGTTGGCATTGCCGACCCGCTCGCCGTAGCCGTTCGCGGTGCATTGGACGTGCGTTGCGCCCGCGTCGACGGCGGCCAGGGTGTTGGCGACCGCGCAGCCGGTGTCGTCCTGGGCGTGGATGCCGAGCCGGGCACCGGTGTCGGCGAGGACCGTGGAGACGACGGCCTGGATCTGGGCGGGAAGCATCCCGCCGTTGGTGTCGCAGAGGATGACGACATCGGCGCCGGCGTCGGAGGCGGCCCGGACGACGTCCTTGGCGTACTCGGCATTGGCGCGGTAGCCGTCGAAGAAGTGCTCACAGTCGACGAAGACCCGGCGGCCCTGCTCGCGCAGGTAGGAGACGGTGTCGCGGACCATCTCCAGGTTCTCGTCGAGCGTGGTGCGCAGGGCGAGTTCCACATGCCGGTCGTGCGACTTGGCAACCAGCGTGATCACCGGGGCGCCCGACTCCAGCAACGCCTTGACCTGCGGGTCCGCAGAGGCCTTGCCGCCCGCCCTGCGGGTCGCGCCGAAGGCGACCAGCTCGGCGTTCTTGAACTCGATCTCCTGCTGGGCGCGGGCGAAAAACTCCGTGTCGCGGGGGTTGGCTCCGGGCCAGCCGCCCTCGATGAAGCCCACGCCGAAGTTGTCCAGGTGCCGGGCAATGGTCAGCTTGTCCGCGACCGTCAGGTTGATGCCTTCACGCTGTGCACCGTCGCGCAGTGTGGTGTCGAAGACATGGAAGCTGTCGTCGGTGGCCTTGGCCTTGGTGGTCATGCTGATCTGACTCCTGTCGGATGAGTGGATCCGGACGATCGGGCTCCACTTGCCCCCATCATCCCGCGCGCGCATCGGCCCGGCCGAGGTGAGGACCGGAAAACGAAAAAACCCCTCGCGGGTGCGAGAGGTCTGCGCGCGGGTCTGGGGCACGGTGGCCGCTCCGCATCTGGTGGTACGGGACGGTCACTGCGGACCGGCGCGCCTGCTGCCAATAATCATGACGAACAAGGACACGGAGGCAGTGTTGCACAGCGCTGCCTCCGTGCCCTCGCCCGTCTCAGGATGCGGGCGTGACGCTCGTCGCGCCGGACGGCTCCGTCTTCGGCGCCTGCCCGGTCTTCCGATCGACCGCGCCGACCCGGCCCAGGTCGATGTCGCGGGTCTCGCGCATCGTCAGATAGACGACGAGGGATACCGCGGCGCAGCCCGCCACGTACCAGTAGAAGCCCGACTCGATGCCCGCCTTCTTGAACCAGAGCGCCACATATTCGGCGGTGCCGCCGAAGAGGGCGTTGGCGAGGGCGTACGGGAGGGCGACACCGAGTGCGCGGATGCCGGTGGGGAAGAGCTCGGCCTTCACACAGGCGTTGATCGAGGTGTAACCGGTGACGACGACCAGAGCGAGCAGCGCCAGGCCGAACGCGGGCCAGAAGGTCCCCGCGTTCTTGAGCATCGTCATGATCGGCACGGTCAGGAAGGCGGAACCGACGGCGAAGGTGATCAGCAGCGGGCGGCGGCCGACCCGGTCGGAGACCATGCCGGCCAGCGGCTGGATGCACATGAAGACGAACAGGGCGCAGAAGCTGACGAGCGAGGCGGTGGACTTCTCCATCCCGGCGCTCTTGGAGAGGAACTTGGTGAGGTACGTCGTGTACGTGTAGTACGCGACGGTCCCGCCCATGGTCAGCGCCATCACCAGGAACGCCTCGCGCCTGTGCCCCCACAGCGCCTTCAGCGTGCCCCGGTCCTCCTGGGCCGCCGCGCCGGACTCGGCGTACACCTCGGTCTCCAGCATGGAGCGGCGCAGATAGAAGACGATGGCCGCGCCGAGGGCCCCGCAGCAGATCCACCAGGGCGCCGAGGACGCACTCGCGCTGATGCGGAGCCGGCTGCCGAAGCGGTGACGGACGGCGGCTTCAGGCGAGCGACTCGTCCAGGAACTCCCGCACATGGGACAGGATTCCGCCCCGGTCGGTGCCCGGCAGGCCGATCGCCACATGGATGCTGAATCCGTCGAGCAGGGCGCGCAGCCGAGTCGCGTACCGTTCGGCATCGACGGCCCGGAACTCCCCGCGTGAGGCGCCCTCCGCCAGCAGCGCCACCAGGTCCCGGTGCCAGGCCCGCTCGATCGCCGCCTGCCGGGCGCGCGCATCGGCGTCGGCGTTCTGCGAGCGGTTCCACACCTCCAGCCAGAGCGTCCAGTGCGGATCGCGGTGGCCGTCGGGGATGTACAGATCGACGTAGGCATCGAGCCGTTCGCGGACCGTGGTCTGCCGCGACAGCAGTTCCCGCCGCTGTGCGCCGAGCCTGCCCTCGCTCCACTCCAGGGCCTGCAGCAGCAGCTCGTCCTTGGTCCGGAAGTAGTAGAGGAGATGCCCGCTGCTCATGGAGACCTCACGGCCGAGACCGGCCATGGTGAGGCCGTCCAGGCCGCGTTCGGCGATGGTGGCCATGGCGGCGGCCAGTACCTCCTCCCGGGGCGGGGCGGTGTTGCGGCGGCGCGGGGCGGGGGTCATCGGGGGGCTCCTGCTGTCCATCCGTCTGCCGCCGGCAGCGCCCGCAGTCCGGCAACTGCGCCCGGCGGCGGTGTACGGACCGCGGCAGCGTACGCGTCGTCCGGCACGGCGTAGAAGCGCTCGATCGCGTAAACCTGTCCGGCGTGGGGGGAGTTGCTCGGCATGGTTCAGACCTTAGGCTGCTGCTGTGTGATGCAGTGGATGCCTCCACCGCCGGCAAAGATCGTACGGGCGTCGACCAGGGTCACGGTCCGTTCCGGGAACAGGCGGCGGAAGATCCCGGCGGCCAGTTCGTCGCGCGGGTCGTCGAAGGCGCACAGCACGACGCCGTCGTTGCAGAGGTAGTGATTGATGTACGAGTAGTCGGCCCATTCACCGTCCGCCCGCAGCACCGTCGGCGCGGGAACCTCGACGATCTCGAGGGCGCGGCCCCGGGCGTCGGTCGCCTCCCGGAGGATGCGGACTGTCTCGCGGGTGATCTCGTGGTCGGGGTGGGCCGGGTCCGTCTGGACGTGGGCGACGACGGTGCCGGGGCGGGCGAAGGCGGCGACGATGTCGACGTGACCCAGGGTGCCGTACGTGCCGTAGTCACCGGCCAGCCCGCGCGGCAGCCAGATCGCCTTCTCCGTACCGAGGCGGGCGTGGATCTCGGCCTCGGCCTCGGCTCGGGTCCACTCGGGGTTGCGTTCCTTGCCGAGCTGGACGGTCTCGGTGAGCAGGACGGTGCCCTCGCCGTCGACATGGATCGCGCCGCCCTCGTTGACGAGCGGGGAACTGTGCACGGGGACGGCGGCGAGCTCCGCGACCGAGCGGGCGATGTGCGCGTCGTGTTTCCAGCGGGCCCAGCCCTGCGCGCCCCATCCATTGAACGTCCAGTCGACGGCGGCCAGTTGCTGCCCATCGGTGACGAAGGTGGGGCCGATGTCGCGCATCCAGGCGTCGTCGAGTGGGCGGACGGCGAGTTCGATGTCCGGTCCGAGGAGGGCGAGGGCGCTGTCCTCCTGGCCGGGGCCGACGACCATCGTGACGGGTTCGAAGCGGCGGACGGTCCGGGCGACGGTGGCCCAGGCGCGGCGGGCCTCGTCGAGTTCGGCGTCGGTGCCGAAGGTGGGGTTGGGGCCCGGCCAGGCCATCCAGGTGCGCTCGTGCGGGGCCCACTCGGGCGGCATGCGGAAGGTCACTGCGGGGTCCTTAGAGGAAGTAGAGGCGGTTGAGGGAGACGGAGTCGGCGGGCTCGGAGCGGACCGGGGTGCCGTCGAGTGTGACCAGGCCGCTGCGCGCGTCGACGGCGACCTGTCCCGTACGGGAGTTGTGGACCAGGTCTGCGGGGCCGATGCCGCGGGTGCCGCGGACCCCGACCCGGCGGCGGCGGGTCGGCATCAGGTCCGCCCCGAGCTGGGTCGCGGCCTGCGAGACGAACGCGACCGAGAGATCGGCGGCTGTCGCCCCGTAGGCACCGAACTGCGGTCCGAGCACGAGGGGTTCGCAGGTGTCGGTGGCGGCGTTCGGGTCGCCGGTGACTCCGTACGCCGGGAAGCCGGACTTCAGCACGAGCTGCGGCTTCGCGCCGAAGAACTCGGGCCGCCACAGCACGATGTCGGCGAGCTTCCCCGTCTCGAGGGAGCCGACCTCGTGGGAGAGCCCGTGCGCGATGGCGGGGTTGATGGTCAGCTTGGCGATGTAGCGCAGAACGCGCCCGTTGTCGTCGGCCGGGCCGTCGCCGTCCATCGGTCCGAGTTCGGCCTTCATCTTCGCCGCCATCGCGAAGGTGCGGCGCACCGTCTCCCCGGCCCGCCCCATGCCCTGCGCGTCGGACGAGGTGATGCCGATCGCACCCAGGTCGTGCAGGACATCCTCGGCGCCCATCGTCCCGGCGCGGATCCGGTCGCGGGCCATGGCCGCGTCGCCCGGCAGATCGGTCTTCAGGTCGTGGACGGAGACGATCATCCCGTAGTGCTCGGCGACCGCGTCCCGGCCGAAGGGCAGCGTCGGGTTGGTGGACGAGCCGATGACGTTCGCGACGCCTGCCATCTTCAGGACGTTCGGTACGTGTCCGCCCCCGCAGCCCTCGATGTGGAAGGCGTGGATCGTCCGGCCTTCGAGGACGCGCAGGGTGTCCTCGACCGACAGGCACTCGTTCAGCCCGTCGCTGTGCAGGGCGACCTGCACATCGTGCTGCTCGGCGACCCGGAGCGCGGTGTCCAGGGCGCGGGTGTGGGCGCCCATGTCCTCGTGGACCTTGAACCCGCAGGCCCCGCCCTCGGCGAGCGCCTCGACCAGCGGCGCCTCGTGCGAGGACGAACCGCGGCCCAGGAAGCCGATGTTGACCGGCCAGGCATCGAAGGCGTTGAAGGCGTGGCGCAGCGCCCACGGCGAGTTGACGCCGACGCCCCAGACCGGGCCGAACTCCTGGCCGATGATCGTGGTGACACCGGAGGCCAGCGAGGCCTCCATGATGCGCGGCGACAGCAGATGAACGTGGGTGTCCACGGCGCCCGCGGTGGCGATGAGCCCCTCGCCGGAGACGATCGACGTCCCCGTGCCGACGATGACATCGACTCCGTCGAGGGTGTCCGGGTTGCCGGCCCGCCCGATCGCCGCGATCCGGCCTTCGCGGATGCCGATCGACACCTTGCGAATGCCCTGCACGGCGTCGATGACCAGCACATTACTGATGACGACATCGCAGGTCGCACGCACGGCGGCGGCCTTGAGGTGCAGCCCGTCACGGGCGGTCTTGCCGAACCCGGCGAGGAACTCCTCGCCGTACTGCTGAGAGTCGGACTCGACGCGGACGGTCAGCCCGGAGTCACCGAGCCTGACCCGGTCGCCGGCGCGCGGGCCGTGCACGGAGGCGTACTCGTAAGGATCGATGCTCATCGCTGTCCAGCTCCCAGATATCCACACGCCGCCGCGCGGCGCAGCGCCTCTTCCCGGGCGCCGGGCGCATCGAGCGGGCCGTCGACCAGACCGGCGAAGCCGATGGCGATCCGGTCGCCGCCGATCGGTACGAGACCGACGTCCACGCGCTCGCCGGGCCCGAAGCGGACGGACGACCCGGCGGGCACACAGAGCCGCATGCCGTAGGCGGCGCCTCGGTCGAAGTCGAGCCGCGGGTTGGCCTCGAAGAAGTGGAAGTGCGAGGTCACGCTGACCGGGACGGTCGCGGTGTTGCGTACGGTCAGCCGGACTGCGGGCTCCGGCTCGGGCGTGGCGGGTCCGGGGACGACGGCCCCGGGCCCACCGTCGCCGAGCCCGGCGCCGCCGAACGGGCGGGAGACGACGGCGAGCCGCGAACCGTCGTCGAAGACGGCCTCCACATGGACCTCGGTGACGACGTCGGCGACCCCGGGCAGCACATCGTCCGGGCCCAGCACGGACCGGGCGGCCTCGATGGCCTCGTCGAGCCGACGCCCGTCGCGCGCTGCCTCACAGACGGTGTCCGCGATCAGGGCGGTCGCCTCGGGGACGTTGAGCTTCAGCCCGCGGGCGCGGCGGGCCCGGGCCAGTTCGGCGGCGCCGAAGAGCAGCAGCCGGTCGCGTTCCGTCGGGGTCAGTCGCACGTCTCCACACCTCTCGATTAGAGCGTCACTCTAACGGGAGGCGAAGATGGAATGGAAGGGAGATTCGCATCGTTTCGAGTGCCGCTCTAATCACGTCACCACTCAGTTGCGGCGCATCGGCTGCGGATCATAGGGCGGCCGACCGGCGGCAGGGTGCTCGCCGCCGACGCACGACGAAGGCCGCGCCCGGTGGGGTGCCGGGCGCGGCCTTCGTCGTGCGGAGCGGAGCAGGCGGGCTAGCCGAGCGGGTGCATCCAGCCGTGGGTGTCCTGCGCGATACCGCGCTGGACGTCGAGGAGCCGGTCGCGCAGCTTCATCGTGACCTCGCCGGGCTTGCCGTCGCTCTGGGTCCACTCGCCGCCCGCGGACTTGACGATGCCGACGGGGGTGATGACGGCGGCGGTGCCGCAGGCGAAGACCTCGGTGAGGGTGCCGTTCTCGGTGTCGGTGCGCCACTGGTCGATGGAGACGCGGCCCTCCTCGGACTCGTAGCCGAGGTCGCGGGCGACCCGGAGCAGCGAGTCACGGGTGACACCGGCGAGCAGCGAGCCGGTCAGGGCCGGGGTGACGATCTTGTTCCCGTACACGAAGTACAGGTTCATGCCACCGAGCTCCTCGACCCACTTGTGCTCGACCGCGTCGAGGTAGGCGACCTGCTCGCAGCCCTGCTCGGCGGCCTCGGCCTGGGCGAGGAGGGACGCGGCGTAGTTGCCGCCGGTCTTGGCGTCGCCCATGCCGCCGGGGACGGCGCGGACCCGGTTCTCGGAGAGCCAGATGGAGACCGGCTTCACACCACCGGGGAAGTAGGCGCCGGCGGGCGAGGCGATGACGATGAAGAGGTACTCGTTGGCGGGCTTCACACCGAGGCCGACCTCGGACGCGATCATGAACGGACGCAGGTAGAGCGACTCCTCGCCGCCGTGCGCCGGAACCCATGCCTTGTCCTGCTGAACCAGCACGTCGCACGCCTCGATGAACGTCTCCACCGGCAGCTCGGGCATGGCAAGACGGTGCGCGGAGCGCTGGAAGCGCTTGGCGTTGGCTTCGGGGCGGAAGGTGGCCACCGATCCGTCGGGCTGGCGGTATGCCTTGAGCCCCTCGAAGATCTCCTGCGCGTAGTGCAGGACGTTGGTGGCCGGGTCGATCGACAGCGGACCGTAAGGGACGAGTTGGCCGTCGTGCCAGCCGCGGCCTTCGGTCCACTTGATGATCACCATGTGATCGGTGAAGTAGCGGCCGAATCCGGGGTTGGCCAGGATCGCCTCGCGCTCCGCGTCGGACAGCGGGGTGGAAGAAGGCTTGAGCTCGATCGTGGGCGTCGTCATGAGTGCGTGTCCTTCACCGGTGTTGTGTGTGAGGGACCGCGCTCACGCCACTCCTGTCAGACAGGTGCTAGGACGTCCGAGCTTTATCGCAAGCCGCGGCCCCGTTCGATTATCGCTCGTGCGGGGCCGTGCACGAAATGACGTGATTGCGGTCCAGGGTTCGATGGTGGCACCCGGGACCACGCAGGAGAAGCCGCCGGGTGCGGTGGCGACCCGGCGGCTTCGAAGTGGAGTCGTCGGGTCAGCTCGCTACGCGTACCGCGAGCGCGTCGCCGATTTCCGAGGTCGTACGGGGGGCGTCGCCGCGCTCCGCGAGGTCGGCGGAGACGGCGTCCTCGATGCGCACGGCCTCGGCCTCGTAGCCCAAGTGGCGCAGCAGGAGGGCGACGGAGAGGATCGTGGCCGTGGGGTCGGCCTTGCCCTGGCCCGCGATGTCCGGGGCGGAGCCGTGGACCGGCTCGAACATCGAGGGGAACTCGCCGCTCGGGTTGATGTTGCCCGAGGCCGCGACGCCGATGCCCCCGGAGACGGCCGCGGCGAGGTCGGTGATGATGTCGCCGAAGAGGTTGTCGGTGACGATCACGTCGAAGCGCTCGGGCTGCGTGACGAGGAAGATCGTCGCCGCGTCCACGTGCAGGTAGTCGGTGGTGACGTCCGGGAACTCGGCCGCGACCTTGTTGAAGATGTTGGTCCACAGGTGCCCGGCGTAGGCCAGCACATTGTTCTTGTGGACCAGCGTCAGCTTCTTGCGCGGGCGGGCCTGGGCGCGGGCGAAGGCGTCACGGACCACACGCTCGACGCCGAAGGCGGTGTTGACCGAGACCTCGGTGGCGACCTCGTGCGGGGTGCCGGTGCGGATCGAGCCGCCATTGCCGGTGTACGGACCCTCGGTGCCCTCGCGGACCACGACGAAGTCGATCTCCGGCTGGCCCTTGAGCGGGGTCGCGACACCCGGGAGGAGCTTCGACGGCCGCAGGTTCACATGGTGGTCGAAGAGGAACCGGAGCTTCAGCAGGAAGCCGCGCTCCAGGACGCCGGACGGGACCGAGGGGTCACCGATCGCGCCGAGCAGGATCGCGTCGTGCTGCTTGAGCGCCTGGACATCTGCGTCGGTGAGGGTCTCACCGGTCGCGTGGTAGCGCTTGGCCCCGAAGTCGAACTCCTTGGTCTCCAGCTTCACATCCTGCGGGAGAACAGCATTGAGGACCTTGAGGCCCTGAGCTACGACCTCCTGGCCGATACCGTCACCAGGGATCACTGCGAGATTGATGCTGCGAGACATGTCGGCACCTTACCGCTCGTCCCACCCCATGACATTTTACGTCCACCATACGGACGCCCGAGCCCTTGTCGGGGAGCACTCGGGCGAACAGATCGTGACTATTCAGGTCACGGAACCATGCGACCCTGAGCACAAAAGCGCAATGCTTCGCCAGCTCTGTTCTTGCCATAGGGAACATCGATCTGTAGTCGTACGGTCGTGGGTGTGCAGCTTCGATATTCGTTTCGGATAGAGCCGAGCCCTGGCCAACGCGATGCATTGGGTCAGGCGTTCGGTTGTGCGCGGGTGGTGTGGAACGACTGCCTGCGGGCACGGCGTGACGCACACACCGCGGATATGGCGTATCCGAAGTCGTCGGAGCTGGCCAGTCGTTCAAAATCGCCCCGCTCACGGAGGCGAGGACGTCAAACCGGCTTCTCGTTCCTCGCGGTCGAGGTCGAGCCCGGGCGGCACGCCCGGATGAAGGTCACGACGCTCGCCGAGTCGGGCGAGCGCATCGACCACTTCGAGCTCAGCCGCGGCTGAGCCGGGCCCCGGCCGGTCTCAGTGACCGGTGGAGCCGCCGTTGTCCCTGCGGTCGAGGGCTCGCTGCAGGGCGGCGGCGGCATTCTGGCGCTCCGACTCGGTCGGGCGGTGGGTGTGACGGACGCGGCGGACAGTCGTCTCGGCCATGGTGGATCGACTCCTTGAGATCGCGAGGATTTCGAGATCGAAAAATCGTGAACGTGATTTCGAGATCGGGATTTCGAGGCGCCGGAAGGGCGGGGAGCGGATGCCGCAGGGGTTGCCTGCATCGGGGCACGCACTCACGACCGCCAGTCGCTGGATCTAGCGAGACGTTCGGCTCCTACAAAGCTAGGGCAGCCCGGCCGGTCTGTCTCCACAATTACTCGGACTTCCTACTATCTGAGACGGGGGTTTGGCGCCGCCCGCCCGCAATTCGCGGATCAGGGCCCGCACGGCCAGGGATCGTGCCTGCTCAGGGGTGGTGACATAGCCGACGGACCGAGTCGGCCGTTCCGGTCCGAGAGCGGTGATCTCGACGTTGTCGGGTACTCCCTCCAGGGAGAGCTGCGGCATGATCGCCATTCCGAGACCACGGGACACCATCGAGAGCACCGCTCCGTCGTCCTCGGCCTCCACCGTCGCCGCAGGGATCCATTCCTGCGCGGCCCACCAGTCCCGGGTGTACGAGGTGCAGTTCTCCGCCCAGTCGACCAGCGGCAGCGAGCGCGGTGCCGGATGGCCGACCGGGTGCACCAGCGCGTACTCCTCCTCCAGCAGCACTCCCCCGACCAGCTCCTTCGGTACGGGGGAACTCGTCCCGATCGTCGCGATCCCCAGATCGGCGCGCCCGTCGAGCACCTCGCCCGCCGTCCCGCGCCCGATCTCGCGCACCACCCGCACCACCGGTTCGATCCCGGGGTGGCGGGCCCTGAGCCGCTCCAGCGCGGGCGGCAGCAGGAAGAGCGCCGCACTGCGGAAGGCGGCGATCCGCAGCGGTCCGGCCACCGTGTCCGTCCCCGCCGGACCGGCCGCCGCACCGCGCGCCTCGGCGCCCATCAGCTCCAGCAGCCGCAGGATGCGCCGTGCATGGGCGATCGCGCCGGCGCCCGCCGGCGTCGGTCTGGCGCCCAGGCGGCCCCGATCGAAGAGCACCGCCC
This sequence comes from Streptomyces sp. NPDC005181, assembly GCF_040608395.1. Lineage (NCBI taxonomy): Bacteria > Bacillati > Actinomycetota > Actinomycetes > Kitasatosporales > Streptomycetaceae > Streptomyces > Streptomyces sp. NPDC005181. The sequence goes on along the minus strand of NZ_JBEXID010000070.1, from coordinate 5,534 downwards.
CGATCCGGCGCTCACTGGTACGTACGGAATGGGAGACGGCGGACTGGCTCATGCCCAGCGCCTGGGCGGCGACGGAGAAACTGCCGGCGCTCTCCACAGCGACGAGTACCCGTAGCTCGTGCGGGGCAAGGTCGGTCATCCGGTCGGTCCCCCGGTCTCTCATGACGTTCCATGAACGCTGCTCATGGAAACGGTCTTTCCATCGACGCAACCCACTGCCGGGCTCATCGATTCGGCCGTCGGGAAACCCTGGGGCCGTGCGGCCGGGCAGGCCAGGATCTGTTCGTCTCGGCAGCGGCGGGCAGGGTCGGCACCCCGGTGGGGCGGATCGCCCGACTGCTCGGCGCCGGCCGGATCATCGGCAGTACGGGCTCGGCGGCCAAGGCCGGCTTCGACGCGGCCTTCGACTACCACGACGGACCCGTCGGCGAGCTGCTGGCGAAGGCGGCGCCCGACGGGATCGACGCGTTCGTCGACAACGTGGGTGGGGAACATCTGGAGGGCGGGATCTCCGCGCTGCGCGACCACGGACGGATCGCCTGGGTGGGTGCGATCACCCAGTACCACTCCGCCGACCGGCCGCCGGCCGCCCCGCGCAACCTGTACGACGTGGTGGGCAGGAGCCTGCGGCTCGAAGGGGTGCTCGTCCGCAACTACCGGCATGTGCAGCACGAGTTGGAGGAGTTCCTCGTCCCGCACCTGCAGAGCGGGCTGATCACGCCGGATGTCACGGTCGTGGACGGAATCGAGCGGACGGTGGACGGGTTCCTCGGGATGCTGTGCGGCGAGAACACCGGCAAGATGCTGATCCGTACCGGAGCCTGAACCGTCGTACACCACAGCCCGGACAAGAAGTTGACCGGCTGTTCACCATTTCCGCTCCGCACATCTCTGGACCCGGCCGGCCATCGCCGGGACCCTTGCGCTCGGTGTGCCACCGGGGCACACACGTGGCGAAGGCGGACGGATGCGACCGGTCAGTCGGAGAAGTTTTGTGGCACTGGGCGCTGGTGTGGCGGCGGGCGCCGCGATACCAGGGGCAGCCGGACCGGCTTCGGCCACTACGGCGGCTGCCCCGGCGTCCGGGACCATCACCGATGTGAAGCACGTGGTGATCCTTATGCAGGAGAACCGCAGCTTCGACCACTACTTCGGCAGGCTCAAGGGGGTGCGCGGCTTCTCCGACCGGGCCGCGATCACCCTCCCCGGCGGGCAGCCGGTCTTCAACCAGCCGAACGGGCTCGGCCGCCAGTACCCGTGGAAGCTGAGCGCCACGCCCGCCGCAGGCGGCGCCGACGGCGAGACCCTCGCCCAGTGCAACGGCGATCTGCCGCACAGCTGGTCCTCCCAGCACGCCGCCTGGAACAAGGGCCGGCTCGACAGCTGGGTGTCGGGGGTGGGCAACGTCCGTACGCTCGGCTACCTCGACCGCAACGACATCCCCTATCACTACGCGCTGGCCGACAACTACACCATCTGCGACGGCTACTTCTCGTCCACCCTGAGCGCCACCGGCCCCAACCGGACCTATCTGTGGAGCGGCAAGGTCGACTCTTCCAGCCACGACGGCGGCGACGAGTCGGGCCTGACCTGGGAGACGTACGCCGAGGCCCTGGAGCGGGCCGGGGTCAGCTGGAAGGTCTACCAGAACGCGCAGGACAACTACGGCGACAACGGTCTCGCCTACTTCAAGAAGTTCACCGACGCCGCCCCCGGCAGCCCGCTGCACGACCGGGGCATGGCATCCGTGCCCGCCGCCACCGGCTCGACACCGGACGACATCGCCGCCGCCATCAAGGCCGACGCCTTGAACGGCACCCTCCCCCAGGTGTCCTGGGTGGTGGCGAACCAGGCGTTCTCCGAGCACCCCTATGCCCCGCCCGCTGACGGCGCGCACTTCGTCGACCTGGTGTACCGGGCGCTCGCCGCCGGTCCCGAGGTCTTCGACTCGACCGTCCTGTTCCTCAACTACGACGAGAACGACGGCTTCTTCGACCATGTGCCGCCCCCGGCGCCGCCCGCGAACACCGCCGGCGAATTCCTGAACGGCGTCCCCTACGGCCTCGGCTTCCGCGTCCCCATGCTGGTGATGTCGCCATGGACCCGCGGCGGCTGGGTCAGCTCCGAGGTCTTCGACCACACCTCGGTGCTGCGCTTCCTGGAGACCTGGACCTCGGCCATCGGCAAGCCGGCCGCCTGCCCGAACATCAGCGCCTGGCGCCGTAAGGTCACCGGTGACCTGACCGGGGTCTTCGACTTCGCGCATCCGGTGTACGGAGTGCCGTCGCTGCCCTCCACCGCCAAGGTGATCGGCATCGGCACCTGTGCCCCACTGCCCAACCCGGCCCCGCAGACCAACGCGCTGCCCGCACAGGAGCCCGGCACCCGCCCGGCCCGTGCACTGCCGTACCAGACGAACGGGAACCTGGACCGGCTGGAGTTCGGTACCGCCGGGAAGATCCTGGCCTGGTTCTCCATGGCCAACCAGGGCGCCCCCGCAAGGAGCGCCGCGCACTTCTCGATCCAGCCGACCGCGTACCGCTCGACCGAACCCTGGCAGTACACGGTCGACGCGAGCACAACCGCCTCCGACTACTTCAACATCGGTACGGGGTACGGCGACGGGAAGTACGACATCACCATGACCGGCCCCAACCGGTTCCTGCGCCGCTTCACCGGAGACGCCACTAAGGCCGGCAAGAGCCTGGAGGTCGCCGCGCGGTACGCCGCCGCACCGGACACCGGCAAGACCGCCATCTGGTTCCGGCTGTCCAACGCATCCACCGCAACGGTGAAGTTCACCCTCAGATCGAACAACTACCGGGCCGACGGGCCGTGGACGTGCACCGTGCCCGCGGGCGGTTCCACGGAGGACTACTTCAACGCCGTCGCCGGGCAGAACGGCTGGTACGACTTCACGGTCACGGCCGACGCGGACAGCACGTGGTCGCGCCGGTACACGGGCCACATCGAGACGGGGGCGGCGAGCATCAGCGGCTGAACGGTCAGGACCTGACGGTCACGCCCCCGCGGTCAGGTCCTGCAGGCCGCCGCCCTCAGCAGCTGCAGCCGCGTCTCTCCTGCTTGCAGTGCCCCCGCGGCCCGGGACGCGGGGGGCGCCGTAACAGGTCCGTCACAGCACGTCGCCGTCGCGCCAGTCGAAGATCAGCTTCCGGGACGGGGCGGGCAGTGGGCGTCCGGCCGCGCCACGGACGTACGTACTGCCCTCCTCGTCCGGCAGCGGCTCCACGCCGCTCAGCCCCTGCACGCCGAGCTGCCCCGGCCACACCTGCCAGCCGCGCGCCGCGTACAGCGCGGCCCCGGAGTCGGAGGCGGACAGGGCCCCGAAGGCGTACGCCCCGTCGATGACCCGCTCCAGCGCCGCCATCACCCGGCCGCCGAGCCCCTCGCGCCGCCGGTCGGCCCGGACGGCCACGCCCTCCACGTATCCGATGCGGTACGAGCGGTGGGCGTGGATCACCCGGCGCTGGACAACACTGCCGTGCGCGAGGAGCCCGCTGCCGTCGCGTGCGTAGACGTGGATGCCGCCCAGGGTGTGGTCCCAGTCGTCGTCGCTGAAGTCGCCCTCGAAGGCGGTGTCGAGGAGGGTGCGGATCCCGTCGCGGGCGGTCGGGGTCAGCTCGTAGGTGTGCATGGTGTGCCACAACGACTCAGTCATGTCCCCCAGCCTCTCAGGCACCTGCGCCACCAGGTACTCAGCGCGCAATTGAGTAGCTGTCACGTGTCGAAGAGTGGGACGCCCAAGGAGAGTTGGGCCCATCCTTGATCTTGCGTGGGTATCCCCGGCTTCAGCCGGGGATACCCACGCAAGATCAAGGATGGATTTCACTCCCGGCGCCTTCCACCGTCCGAACCGACCCAACGCGGGTTCCGACGCGAGCGAGTTGGGGCTCTCCGTCCTGTACGAATCCGGCATCCAGAACCTGGCGGGCACGCCCGAGTCGTACGAGGCACGCCCGGAGGCCCGGCACTTCCTGGAGCAGTTGCCGGACGCCTGGGACAGTACGCGGCTGCTGGCCGGGGAGCCGGGGAGCAGTGCGGTGCTGGCCCGCCGGTCCGGCAGCAGATGGTTCATCGGCGGCATGTACGCGGGTGCGGCGCACACCGCCGAGGTGCCGCTGCGGATCGGAGCCGGACGCTGGCTGGTCGAGACGGTGACGGACGGACCGGTGGGACTGGTGCGTACGAGTACGGCAGTGCGTGGCGGCGGGACGCTGCAGGTGGATGTCGTGACCGACGGCGGCTTCGCGGCGGTCGCCTGCCGCAGGGCACCGGGGCGCACGTCCTGCGACAGCCACTAGTAGGGCTTGGTCAGGTCTGTATGGGTGTGGGTGTGCCGCGATGGCAGGTGGGGCAGGCGCCGGTCCAGGCTGCGAGCAGGAGCTGCAGCTCACGGACGACCTGGTAGAGGCTCAGGCCGGCGCCGTTCCTTTTGGGGCCCTGGCCAGTCGTTGCAGGGTGCAGAAGGCGTGGGCGACGGAGACGAGGGTGACGTGGTGGTGCCAGCCGGTGAAGGTGCGGCCTTCGAAGTGGGCCAGGCCGAGGGCCTGTTTCATCTCCCGGTAGTCGTGCTCGATGCGCCAGCGGAGCTTGGCCAGGCGGACCAGCGTGGTGAGTGGGGTGTCGGCGGGCAGGTCGGAGAGCCAGAACTGGACCGGCTCCTCCTCGGTGGCGGGCCACTCGGCCAGCAGCCAGCACTCGGGCAGCTCCGGGCCGTCAACGCTCTGGCGGACCTCGCGTCCGGCGGGCCGGATCCGCAGGGTGACGAACCGCGAGTACATCCGTTTCAGGCCGCTCTTGCTCTTGCCGGGGCGGGAGCCCTCTCGCCATTGCACGGGTTTGGCGGCTTTCCGGCCCGCCGCGATGACCAGCTGTTTCACCGACTGCGGCTTGTCCGGGTACTTCGCCACCGGTGGCCGTCCCGTCCCGGAGTAGGGCTCGGTCACTGGGACGGCCTCGCCGGGCTGGGCCGAGAGCGTGGTGGAGATTCCGACCACATAGGTGAGACCGCGGGCCTGCAGGCCGAGCCGGAAGGCCGCCGCGTCGCCGTATCCCGCGTCCGCGATGGCCAGTGGCACCTCGATCCCCCACGAGCGGGTTTCATCGAGCATGTCCAGGGCGAGCTGCCACTTCTCCACATGCCCGACGTCCTCGGGGATCTGGCATGCGGTGCGGCGGGCGACCTTGTCCGGGTCGGCCTTCGCGGACCCGGGCGCCCAGGTTTCGGGCAGGAACAGCCGCCAGTCGATGGCCGCCGAGGCATGATCCGAGGCGAGGTGCAGCGAGACGCCGACCTGACAGTTGGTGACCTTGCCCGCGGTGCCGGTGTACTGCCGCGACACACACGCCGAGGCGTTGCCGTCCTTGAGGAACCCGGTGTCATCGAAGATCAGCGCCCTCGGCCGGATCGCCGCCTCCATCTTCCAGGCCAGCCGGGCCCGCACATGCGCCGGATCCCACGGGCTGGTGGTCACGAAGTGGGCCAGGGCCTGCCGGTTACCGTCCCCGCCCAG